>NZ_JBFUKX010000003.1:0-211225 GCF_056400605.1 Mucilaginibacter sp. P5_A4
CTTTAGGGCCTGGGCGGCTTATCAATATACTATCGAACATTCGGTATATGTACATGCAGATTACCGTAGGCGGGGTATTGCCAAAATGCTATTAATGCAGCTAGTTGAAACAGTTAAGCAAAAGTCTGTGCATACTATTATTGCGGGTATTGATGGGGATAACGAAGCAAGTTTACAATTACATCAACAATTGGGGTTTATCCAAATTGGTACATTTAAGCAGGTAGGCTATAAATTTAACCGTTGGCTCGATCTTAAATTCATGCAGCTGATTTTAGACAATGATCCGGCAATTCTTGAAAAATGATCCCAAAAAAGGGATGATATATGCTAACAGGGCTTCAAAAAAATAAAATTACTTAAGGATTTTATTTTATGGCTTAAAGGTATATATTTGCACTCCCGAAATGGGGGATTAGCTCAGCTGGCTAGAGCGCTTGCATGGCATGCAAGAGGTCATCGGTTCGACTCCGATATTCTCCACTGATTATTAAGCACTTACGAATTTGTAAGTGCTTTTTTTATGCTTTATCACCTCCTTTTTCCGAAATAACTTATTCACAATATAAGTCTATAATCTTATTAAGTGTTTGAATATAAGATGTTTATTGATAAATTGTCTTCAAGGGGTCAGCACAGAGAATAGATAGAAATTTTCTATCTAAATTCTGATTTTGCAAAAAAGTAAAACAGGGGTAAAATATGCATCATTTAAACCGTTAAATAAGAAGGTAATCGACTTGCTGCCCGAAATTGTGTTCAGGAGTTAAAAAAAAGTATTTTCATTTTATTGATGCGAGACAAGAGCTTAGATTACGCTGCAAGTTGGGTATGTTACATAACGACCGCAGGCTGAGTAGAAAGGCTGCTTAGGTGTTTGCTCAGTGATTGGGGCTGCTAAAAGGTATACGGGAGGAGGTCCGGTGAGCACCACAGGCTAAACAATCATCTTCAATTTTAAAAATGATTTAATAGATTTATGCAGTCGGGATAAGTCCACCTAATTAGAATCAAAGATGCTCCTAAATGGAACCTGTAATCATAAAAAAATCAAAAGAAGGGGAAGCGGACACAAGGATCGGGTGTTTACTTGTAATCATTTTTCCTATCATTTGGGCGATATATGGAATAATTCATCCGCTCGGTGCTTTTGATGTATGGTTTTTTTTCTGCTTCATTGCAGCCCTTTTGCTATTACCATTGGAGAGTTTTTTGGTTTCCAGGCTCCCGGTAGCTCCTTCAATAACCTTGGCAAAGGAAGGATTAACACTTTCCAGGAATCACAAAAGATACGGAGGGCTCGCTATAGTAAGGAGATTTTTTCCAGTTCAGGAACAGCTGATTCAATGGGATGACATAGAAAATTTCAGACTGGATACCAGTTACAGCGAGAGGCCAAGTGGAGATCAGGGCGGCACTTATATCTTAAGGACAGATACCCTTTTTATTAATGGAACTCCCGGCAAGAGTAGTAATTATTACCCGATAGGTGGTTTAGATATTTTGCCTGAGGAAATCCTGACGCTTTGCAAACAGTTTCACAATGCATATCACAATTCACATTTAGCGCCCCAATAAGTAACAATTGATTTTTCCATCTTGAAATGAAGCTCGCCGATCGGATAACATGGATTATATCGAGGTTGTCTGGATACTAATATTCCGCTGTTCGAAATTGTAGATTATGCTTTACCGGACAGTAATAGTCGGAGATCAAACTGCGGGGATATAACCGGATTATAATGAATGTAGTCTAATTTCTGTTCAAGTATAAAAATCTTTAAGTTGTTGATAATGATTTGTTTGTGACTTTCTGACTGTAGCAAAAGTTGCCAGTTTAGACACATAGCTGTGAAAAATTCTATTCCCTAATGTAAGGAATAAATAGAAAAGTTGCGTTGGTGTTACCGCCTGAGATTTTAATATTTGATAACGACGAGAAACAAGCTCGTCGTTATCAAAGTCTAAGGATATCAAATGAAAAGCTTATTCGAAATGGGCTCGGTGTTTACGGATAAACTCCCGCATGCCCAATGGCTCGCGACCGGTAATATCCTTTACCGCTGAGTTGGTCCCCGCAAACACCCCGCCCCGGCAGTCTTGCGCCACACTTGATATATGCTGAATAAAGTGCGGATGGTAACCTTGCTTAGGAGCTTCTGCCTGATAAGTTTCGATACTTATGGGTTCATAAGTAATTTTCCTGCCCAATTCTTCGCTCAGGATGTCGGCAAGATCAAAAACGTTGTACTCAACCGGTCCGTAAAGCGGATAGATCTTACCTTCATGTCCTTCCGGGTTTAAAAGTAATTCTGCGATAACTCTTCCCTGATCCTCTGCTGCTATAGGTGCATAGCGGCCTTCGCCAAATGGCAGGATCACTTTGTCCTGTGTTTTGATCGTGTCGCTGTATATCAGCCATTCTGCAAAGAACGTTGGACGAATATGGCTGACTTTAAGACCTGACAGGTCCAGCATACGCTCGGCAACCCAATGGTCCCTGGCACCGTTGCTTTTTGCCTCACGGCGGGCAGAAATCTGTGACATATTTACAATGTTGCGAACATCTTGTTCCCTTGCAGCCTGTATCAAATAACTTGTACTGGCAAGTATTCCCGGAGTAAGGATCGGATAAAGAAAATAAACCCCTGTGATACCTTGCAACGCATTGCTTATCGCATAAAAATCATTGATATCACCTTGCACAATTTCGACGCCCTGTTCTTCCAATTTTTTGGATCGTTCGTCAATTTTGTGTACCAGGCCACGTACCTGTACGCCTCTCTTTAGCAGTTCGGGTATTACATAGCCTGCTGTGTAACCTGTTGCTCCTGTAACCAAAAATTTTTGCTGATTGCTCATCATATTAATTTGAATGTTAATTACTAACTGTTTGTTTAATAAAATACCGTTTGGTATATTTTATATTAAAAAATTGCCGCAAGTTCTCCTTGATTTTACTGGTCAATTTTCATTTTTTTTAATGGCGGGACAGATTTCCGGAAACTGATCAAGTATTACCATCCAGGAATAATTTTGCTTGCAACACGAAATGTTCATGGAACTGATAATGCGAGGCATGGTTAGCATCCGGGTATAGGATCAGTTGCGCATTGGGTAAGTTCTGTTGCAGCAGGTAAGAGTTGACGGTGGGAAAGATAATGTCATGCTTACCATTAACTACCAGCACGGGATGCGTTATTTTTTGCAGGTACTCAAATGATCCTTCGCTTTTCCTGCCCCATTCCGAGATTGCAGCAAGTTGCGCCGGTACCACCTTGTCGCTTATGGCGATATCCCTGTCCTCTTTTCTTGCCCTGATGCGTTCCAAAAATTGCCGGCCGGCAGCCTGGCTGCTCTCTGTTGGTACAAAGAAAGTATCCAGTAATAGCTCATCCGGTTGATTGTAGGGCTTGTCGAACAATGCCCATACTTCCGGCAGGAAGGTTTCCAGTCCTTCGCCGCCTCTCGGGCCCGAACCCACCAGGATAATGCGGTTAACTAATTCAGGGCGATCCACAGCTACCTGCTGGGCCGCAAAGCTGCCCATGGAAAAGCCGAACAGGTCGACTTTTTTAAGCTCGAGGGCGTCAATAAAATCTTCAGCATCTTTAGCAATTTCTGCAATACTGTGCTTTGGGTCACCGCCTGATTTAGCGATTCCCCTGGTGTCAAAAATGATGACTTCCCGGTTTTCAGAAAGCGGATCAAGAACGGCCGGGTCCCAGTTGTCTAAAGTTCCGGTGAAATGCTGGAAAAATACAAGAGGCAGGCCGCTGCCTTTTCCAAATCTGCGATAGGCGAATGAAACGCCGTTAACATCTGCGAACTGCGTTGGTGCAGTATTATGGGTGTGAATACTCATGATTTTTATATTTAAAAAGTTTACTTTGAATCAGCCTTATTGAAGGAACTCGTTTACCTGTTGCAGGAATTGCGCGGGGTATTGGTAATGCGGCGCATGATTAGCATCCGGATAAACGATCAGTGAGGCATCAGGCAGGTGCTCTTTCAGGATCAGGGCGTTAACTGTAGGACAGATAATATCCTGGTCTCCGTGTATGATTAGGGTTGGCTGTTTGATCTCTTTGAGGTAATCAAAGCTATTTTCTGCAGGTTTTCCCCAACTGAAGATCGCTGCCAGCTGTGCGGGCACAACTTTATCAGTAAGCGCAGGATCTTTTTTTACCCGCGCCCGGATCCGGTTCAAATAAGCCCATCCGGCTTTCTGACTTTTCGCGGTCGGTGTAAAAAAAGTATCCAGCAATAATTCATCAGGATGCGGGTACTGCTTTTTGAACAGCGCCCAAACCTGCGGCGAATAATCTGCCATCCGCTCACCCCCGCGGGGGCCGGTTCCCAACAGGATCAGTTTCCGAATGAGTTCCGGACGATCATAAGTCAATTGCTGGGCCACCATTCCGCCTATCGAAAAACCGAACAAGTCGATTTTCTTCAGACCAAGCGCATCAATAAATGCCGCGGCATCCTTTGCCATTTCGGCGATAGTATCAGGTGTTTTGCCCGCTGAGGCTGCCACGCCGGCATTGTCGAAAATGATCACTTCCCGGTCCTTCGCAAAGCGGTCAATGACTGCCGGGTCCCAGTTATCCATAGTGCCGGTCAGGTAATTGGTAAGTACCAGTGGCAGCCCGCTTTTTTTACCATACCTGCGATAGGCAAATTTTACACTTTGTACATCGACAAAGCTGGTAGGTACCGTTCTGGCTGTATAGGTGCCGACCGAGCCGGCTAACAGCTTGCTTTTTGGCAGCAGCGCAAGCCCTGCGGCGGCAATTGAGCCAAGTTTTAAAAATTCTTTTCTTTCCATATCAGTAAGTGTTTACCCGCCATATAGTTGATCAGGCTATCCGGAGGGTACTGTGTTATAAACTAATAATTATGCGTTCATGCTAGCCACGATCGACGGGACAAATATAAAATGAACGATTGTTCATTATGAATAGCCGGAATTGATATTTACTTATTAATGACAAAAATGAACAATCGTTCATTGTACATTTGCTTTTGTATTCAGAGTCAGATAATGAACAAAGCGGAAAGAACAAGGCAGTTTATCATTGAAAAGACCGCTCCGATCTTTAACACCAAAGGGATAGCGGCAACTGCGGTAACAGATATTATGGAGGCCACAAAAATGGCCAAGGGCAGCCTCTATGTACACTTCCAGAACAAGGAGGAGCTGACCCATTGCGCTGTTGACTGGAACCTCCGCCAGTTGACGGATAAGTTTAAAGCAGAGGCAGATAAGTATACGGGTGCAAAAGATAAGTTTTTTGGACTGCTGGATTACCTGAGCGACCCGATGAATCCTCCGGTCCAGGGAGGCTGTCCCATGATGAATTTCGGTATGGAAGCCGACGATACCAGTCCGGTAATACGGGAGAAGGTGCATCAAACTATCTGCGATGTCAGGCAGGGCATGATGGATATCCTGGAAAAAGGGATTGAAGACGGCGAATTTAATTCTGACTGGAACTACACAGAATTTGCGATGAAGGCCTATGCGATGATTGAGGGAGGAATCCTGGTAGCCAGGGTATCCCAGGACATTTCGCAAATGAAAATGCTGATGGACATCCTCAAACGTGAGCTTAACGGACATGCCGGAGAAACTCATTAAATAGACAACATCAGCTACAAAATAAAAATGAAAAAACATCCATTAAGGCAATTCAAAGAGTCGCCCGGTGCGACATTAACAGGACTAAAAGCGCTGCTCGCAGATGATGTGGTTTTCTCGAGCCCGATATTTTCCAGGGAAGTGAAGGGCAAAGACCTGGTGGCGCAGGTTATGCTCACTTCCACATCAGTCCGCGACGGTCGGTTCACGCACGAATTTAAGCAGGATAACGAGACGGTGCTGATCTGGGAAGGCAAAATCAATGGGCATAAGCTGGTCAGTTTTGAGCTGATTGTGGATAATGAGGAGGGGAAGATCAAGTACCGCTCTGTCGCTTTTAAGCCGTTCCCGGTGACCGGATTATTCAGGGATGCAATGTATGAGCAGTTAAAAGGTATTATCCCGGAGGATATGTGGCATCTTCAGCCGGTATCTGAGGAATGAGTTGCTTGATTTAGTGTGATTGATAAATGGCTGCCTGAATATTCAGCAGCCATTTTTATTTATTGACATCAGCCGGAAGGTTTCAAATTAAAGAAATGGAAAAAATAGAGCGATTGGAAAACATGGTGAGGGGAATTTCCGGAATGTCGGAAAATGACTTTGCGATATCAAAGCCATTTTGGCAAGAGAAAGATTACCGAAAGGGCGAATTTTACAATGAGTACAAAAACGTATGTAAGTATTTGGGCTTTGTGGTGTCGGGTGTTTTCAGGATCTATAAGTACCATGAACCGACAGGGGTGGAAAGGAATATGCTGTTTTTCACCAACAACCAGTTCATGAGTTCTTTTAAAAGCTTCTTAAGCCAAACCAGCTGCGAATATTATACCGAGTCGATGACCGATTCAGAAATACTGTATATTCATTACGATAATCTGCAGCATTTGTACAGCACTTCACCGGCCTGGGAGCGGTTTGGGCGCATCTTTGCAGAATCTGCACTCCATGCGATCATGCACAATACCGAGGGATTTCTGTTTAAAACAGCGGAAGAACGTTACCTGGAAATGCTTAAGCAGCACCCGGAGATCCTGCAGTCTGTACCACTTTACCATATCGCTTCCTATCTCGGAATTGAAGGGCCATCCTTGAGCCGTATTCGTAAAAGGCTGATGCATAAATGAACTTTATTGTTCGATGCATCCGCTACCGATTTTAACCCAGGTTAAAGTTTCCCCACTATTTCAGGGATAGTTTTGCCCTGTCTGTACAATCAGGCAAAACATAGACAATGAAAAAAGTAATATTATCACTACTGTTATTAGTATCCTTTACAGTAGTGTTTTCCGCATGTTCAAAAGATGATAACAATCAAATTTTTAAAACAAAAACCTATATGCTCGTACACGGTGCGTGGCAGGCACCGTATGTGTGGGACGCTGTGAAGTCAGGCCTGGAGAAAGCAGGTAATCATGTAATAGTGGTTGAATTGCCGGGCCATGGCAGTGACCAAACCGCACCGCAAAATTTAAGCATCGATGTTTACAGGGACAAAGTAATAGAAGCGCTTTCCAAAGTAAACGGAAAAGCAATACTGGTAGGTCACAGTCTTGGAGGTGTGATTATTTCAGCAGTCGCAGAAAAAGTGCCTTCCAAAATAGAAAAGCTGGTTTATATAGGGGCCTATCTGCCTGCTTCCGGCCAGTCACTGTTAGATCTCGCACAAACCGACCCTGATGCGCTATTGGGAAAATCCTTGATTCCATCGGCTGATCAGCTGACACTGGATGTTGTGCATGACAATATTACCGGCATTTTTATCCAGGATGGAACCGAGGCGATCAAAAGCCTGGTATTAAAAAATTATCGCGCCGAACCTGCAATTCCTTTTACGAATAAGATCATATTGACCGGTGCCAATTTCGGATCGGTTGAAAAAGTATATATTAAAACCCTGCAGGATCATGTGATATCACCAGGTTTACAGGTTCGGATGATCGCTGCGGCCGGGATCAAAAACGTCTACCAGTTAAATACCAGCCATTCGCCGTTCCTGTCTAAACCGGATTCAGTAAGTATCCTTTTAACAAAAATAGGCCAATAGATTAATCAAGTAATTATTGATCCTGATCCCGTAACCCGGTAAGAGCAACCGGGAAAGGGATCAGGATTTAATTCACACAATAATGAAAACATCAGGAACCGGAGGTTATATCCCGGATCCGCCGTTCGTTCGGAGAATCGAGCTTCTATAGCTGTAGTCGCCAGACTACAGGGTTGATAATAATTTGTTTGCGGCTTACTGCTGTAACAAGGTTTGCCAGTTTAGACACGAGTTGTGAAAAATTCTATTCCCCGGTGCATTCCCTAATGTAAGGAATAAATAGAAAAGTTGCTTTGGTGTTTTGCTTAGTGATTGGGGTTGCAAAAAGGCAAACCTGAGGTAGCAGTGAAAATACTGACCACAGGCTGAACAAGTTCATTCAGCAGTTGCATAGCTGTGCCTTTATTAAACTTTCCTATTGTAACGGGTAAAACGCAATGAAAAAGGCGTAATATCCGCATGATAATCACGTAGTTAAACTCGTGCCCGAAGCAAAAATACCTTGTTATTTTGCTATGCGATTTAAGATAAGGCTAAGGAAAAGCCTTTTATATTTTAACAAACAATTAAAACATCAAACTACCATGAAACATTTTAATCATTTAATTTTCACATTTATTACTGCAACTGTAATTCTTACCTCTTGTGGTAAAGATGGCGCTGTAGGGCCGGCGGGGCCGTCAGGTACTGCAGGCACAACCGGAGCCGCAGGCGCTGTTGGTGCAACCGGTGCTGATGGTACCAAAATTTACTCTGGCACAGGCGCCCCTGCAGCAACGCAGGGAACCACAGGCGATTTCTACCTTGACGTTTCTAACAGCAATTTTTATGGCCCTAAAACAAGTTCGGGATGGGGAGCAGCCACCAGCCTGAAAGGAGCAACAGGAGCAACAGGAGCAGCTGGAGCTACAGGAGCAGCAGGAGCTACAGGAGCACAAGGGACCGCCGGCTCTAAAATTTATAGCGGCGCTACTGCACCGGCATCTTCATTAGGGAAAGATGGAGATTATTACTTAAATTCTACAAATTACTTATTTTACGGCCCCAAAGCAAGTGGCGCATGGCCCTCACCTATTAATCTAAAAGGAGCCAAAGGCGACCCGGGAACCGCTAATGTAATATATTCTGACTGGTATACCCCAGCTACATATGCCAAAACAACCATTTTTGGCACTATTAACTTTACAGCCGATATCGCTGCCTCTAAAATTACCCAGGCTATTTTAGACAATGGCGCAGTAGTGGTATATGCCAGGCTTAATGGATATAATCCTGCTATATGGCCTACTAACCAGGTGAGTACCTTACCTATTGCAATTAATTATATGAGTGGCGCTACTCCTAACCTTGATACATGGTCGGCACTTTGCACAGTTGGGAATGTAAGGATAAGCTTAACCAGTAGTACAAATGCTTACAGCAACATATCAAACGCACACCAATTCAGGTATATTATAATTCCGGGTGGCGTACACACACTCAGCGTTGTCAATCTCAAAAACTATAAGGAGGTACAACAAGCATTGCATATAAATGACTAACCTGTAAAAAACTATCATCTACCTTTGCAATTGTTAGCATAAAAAATTAAAACGCCGGGTACCAAAGTTTCCGGCGTTTTAATTTCCAGGCCGAATTACACAGTTTATCATCTTTATTTGTCCATAAATTCAAGCGAGGGGCGTTCCCCCAGGGAAAATGCGCAGCAGCATGAAAGTCGGTTTTGTATAAAATAAAGTCTGTTTGGAGTAATTCAACTTGGGTGACTTTATATAGTTTTGTTTTAATCAAATAGCCTGACTGACCAACATAAGAGTTATTTGCCAAAAGCCTTTATAAGCCAACCGAAAAATGGACCACACGCTAACTACAGCGGCAACCGGTATTGAAACCGGAACCTGCATTAACTGTGCAAGGTTTTTATGGACACCAGCCAGCTCAGTGTTTTCAAATTATGTATAAGCAATTTCTTATTGTTATCATCCTAATTGCTACTGTTAAATCAGTAAGAGGGCAGGATAATGATAATCCAAAATGGAACACCTGGGCCACCTGGGGAGATCAGAATAATGGCACTTATCGGAATCCTGTATTGCCGGCAGACTACAGCGATCTTGATTGTATCCGTGTAGGAGATGATTATTATGCCATATCTTCTACTTTTCAATATTCTCCGGGAATGATCATTCTTCATTCAAAGGATCTGGTAAACTGGAGGATAAAAGGCCATGCAGTGCCGGATATTACACAAATATCTCCTGAAATGAATTGGAATCGGATGAACCGGTACGGTACTGGTATCTGGGCAGGAGCAATACGCTATCACAAAGGTAAGTTCTGGATTTTTTTCGGAACGCCTGATGAGGGGTATTTTGTGACAACTGCTAAAAATATAGAAGGGCCCTGGGCTCCGTTACATAAAATCATCGGGGAAGCAGGTTGGGACGACTGTTGTCCTTTCTGGGATGATGACGGCCAGGGATATTTCATTGGTACAAATTTTAAAAATGGCTATAAAATACATCTCTTTAAACTTACTGCCGACGGTAAAGATATCATTAAGGAGACTGATAAGGTTATTTATCAATCGAAGGGAAGTGAGGCCAATAAACTTTATAAGATAAATGGAACCTACTATCATTTTTTCAGTGAAGTGAAGGGCGACAGCCGGACTGTAATGATGGAGCGCTCAAAGAATATTTGGGGGCCTTATACCGAAGTTAAGCAATTGAGCCATGCTCAAAATGATATAAAATCACCCAACCAGGGCGGTATTGTACAAACCCAGAATGGCGATTGGTATTTTCTTACCCATCACGGAGACGGAGATTGGTTCGGCAGGGTCATGAGTTTAATCCCGGTGAACTGGGTGGATGGATGGCCTATTTTAGGAAAAGTGGGAGATGATGGTGTTGGTACCATGGTTTGGGATGGCAAGAAGCCGGTTAGCGGAACAAAAATCATTACTCCCCAAACAAGTGATTCTTTTTCGGGAACCCGGTTGAATGAGCAATGGGAGTGGAACTACCAGCCGAGGGGAGGCAAGTGGTCTTTGCAAGAAAGAAAGGGGTGGCTTAGGCTTTACGCGTTCGGTTCGCTTAAAAAGAATGACAACCTTACAAAGGTGGGTAATATCCTTACGCAGCGGTCTATGTCAACTAAGGCTAACGAAGTAATTGTTAAACTGGATTTAAGCGGAATGGCAGACGGCCAAAAGGCCGGTTTCACTCATTTCGGACACCCAACTTATTCGGCCATAGGTGTACGTTGTGATGGCAAAATAAAAAGATTGGAATACAACTTAAAGGGCCAGATAACAGAAGGTGATCAAATAAATCAAAATGTTCTTTGGCTGCGGTCTGTCTGGGGCCTTGATGGTGTTAGCCAGTATTCTTATAGTACAGATGGTAAGAATTTCAAGGATTTCGGGCTCGCGTACAAGTTAATGTGGGAGGCATACAGGGGTGATCGACTGGGAATATATTCTTACAATAACAAACAGGAAAAAGGATATGTCGATGTCGACTTTTTTAACTATACGTTCTCGGGACCTGAAAAAACAAAGAAATAGTAAAGCTTCGTTTTGTGGGTTTTGATACTTCAAATTCTGTTAATTGAATTTCAATTGCTTTTTGAATGTGGAAATCACTGGACCGTCGACCAGCTCATTCGAGAATAGCGGCCCCGCTGTTCTCTGATTTCGAGCCTATATGCTTGTAGTCTCCAGGCTACAGGGTTGATAATAATTTGTTTGTGGCTTACTGCTGTAACAAAGGTTGTCGGTTTAGACACGTAGCTGTTAAAAATTCAATTTCCTGGTGCATACCCTAAGGTAAGGAATAAATAGAAAAGTTGCTTTGGTGTTTTGCTTAATGAATAGTAAGTGCCGAGCGTACCTTATTGCGTCTGGTCTTTTTATTGAAATTAAAAACTTATTAAATATTTTAGAAAGTTAAAAAAGAATTTATATTTTCGTAACATAAAATCAACATCAAAGTGTTATTGGACAATTCAAATCACTTATCTGTAATTAAGGCATTGTATTTTAACGGATCGATCGGTTGTTCTGAGGTCAGTAAAATCACGGGGTTCAGTATTCCCAATGCTCAAAAAAACTTAACCGAGCTTATAGAAGAAGGAATTGTAATTGAAAAAGGCCTTGCTTCTTCAAAAGGGGGGCGCAAGCCCATACTTTACGCCCTGGTACCTGGCAAATTTTATATCCTATCAGTAGCTGTTGATCAATTTAATACAAAAATTGGCCTGGTAAATGCGCATAACGAATTTATTGGAGAGGTTGAATACTTTAAATTTAACCTGTATGATAAAGCAACAACTACCGATAGTTTGATCAGAAAGATCAATGGTTTTATTGCCAGGTTAACTATAGATACCACTAAAATTTGTGCTATTGGAATATCAATTCCGGGTTTTGTAGATGTTGAAAAAGGTATCAATAAAATTTTCCTTAAAGATACTGGGGGAAGTCTCCGCGATTATATAGCTCAGCATACCGGATACTCCACTTTTATTGATAACGACTCCAGTGCTATAGCGCTGGCAGAGCTGAAGTTTGGAATAGGGCGGGAGAAGAAGGAGGTTATGGTGCTCAATATAGGCTGGGGTATTGGTTTGGGGATGATTGTAAAGGGCGAGATTTTTAGAGGCTTTAGCGGGTTTGCAGGTGAGTTTAGCCATATACCCCTTTTCAAAAATGAAAAAATATGCAGTTGCGGTAAAAGAGGCTGCCTGGAAACCGAAGTTTCACTTATACTTTTAGAACAGGAAGCGGCGGCAGCTATAAAAGATGGGCAAACCACTACTATTACGGCTGATGATAATGGCCGTGTTTCCATCGATTCAATTATAGCCGAAGCAAAAAGTGGCGATGACCTGGCTATAAAACTGATATCCAATGCCGGGTATCAAATAGGTAGAGCCCTGGCTGTGTTGGTACATATTATGAATCCCCAGGCCATTGTTCTAAGTGGCAAGGGCCGCGAAGCCGGCAAATTGTGGCTGGCCCCAATACAGCAAGCTCTCAATGAGCTATGCATACCAGTACTATTAAATGACAGCGAAGTAGTACTATCTACCATCAGAAGCAACACCCAGCTTATAGGCAGTGCCGCCTTAGTGATGGAAAACATTCAATGTATCACTTTCTAAAGTTCAAATTCAAATTCAACAACAAATAAACAAATACATTAAATCACTAAATTTTTATGCAAAAACTCTACGAAGTTTGTAAATGTTCATTAGTACTGCTGCTGATCATCCTATCGCACAGTGCTTTTGCTCAGGCTCCGGTAACCGGGAAGGTTACTGATGAAACAGGTGCGCTACCAGGTGTTAGCGTAATGATAAAAGGTACAACCACGGGAGTACAAACCGATGTTGAAGGTAAGTTTACCATTAACGTAAAAAGCGGCGACGTACTCAGGTTTTCCCTTATTGGTTATGGTACAAAGGAGGTAAGCATTACTGGCCAAACGGTGCTTAATGTTATCCTTGTTGTAAACACCAATCAATTAAAAGATGTTGTTGTAACCTCTTTTGGTATTAAAAAACAAGAGAAATCTTTGGGTTACGCAACAAGCACTATCAGTTCAAAAGACATTACCGAATCAGGTAACACCAACTTTGCATCGGCTTTATACGGTAAAGCCGCGGGGGTTATTGTTAGAAGCCAGCCCGGTGGTGCAAGTAGTGCTGTTACCGTACAAATTCGAGGTATTAACTCTATTAACTATAACAGGCCGCCATTATACGTTGTAGATGGTGTAATTATCAGAAATCAACAGCAGTATGGCGTAGCTGGTTTTAACAACGGTGGCTTTTATAACGATCAGCGTGTAGAAGGTAACGGTGTTTTGGACATTAACCCATCCGACATCGAGAGCATCAACATACTTAAAGGCGGTAGTGCTACAGCCCTGTATGGTTCTGACGGTGAGGGGGGTGTAATTGTTGTTACTACCAAAAAAGGCGTAAAAGGGAAAGGCCCAAGTGTAGATTTCAATTATGTTGCTACCCAGGAGCAAGCTGCTTTTTTACCTAATTATCAGAATGTTTACGGTCAGGGTTATGACCGTGCAACTAACCTTTCGCTTGGTTTTAATGAAGATGGTTCTGTCCCGGATACAAAATCTCCTGCCGGCTGGAGGCCAAACTTTAGGGCATATGCAGATTTTGGTCCAAAAATGGAAGGGCAGCAGGTGCGTTGGTGGGATGGTTCCATACAATCATATTCTCCTCAGCCTAATAACTACAAAGATATATTCCGTACAGGTACAAGCTCAAGCGCCAATTTATCTATCTCAAACCAAACAGATAAAGCTGATTACAGGTTTTCCTATACCAGGCTTGATTACAATGGTATTCAAAGAGAATCAGGCGTTCATAAAAATACGTTTAGCTTAAACAGTTCATTAAAATTAAGCGATAAAGTAAGTGTAGATGTAGTTGCCAACTATGTAAATACGTTAACACAAAACCGCCCGTACCAAACCAACAGGCTTGCCCAATCATTTGATGGTTTTTTTGGCAGAAACGAAAAGATGGATTTGGTAAGACAAAAATTCCTTACATCAGAGGGGTTTGAATACGCACCTTTAGAAAATCCGCAGTATAATCCTACGGAAGCTTTTGTTTTCAGGGTACGGCCAAATCTGTACGATTACTTTTTCAGTACTTTAAAAAACACCTATACTGAAAACGAGAACAGGTTATACTCAAGTGCCACACTAAACTGGGACATTTTAAAACATCTTAAGTTTCGCGGAAGGATAGGTAATGACTATACTGCCCGTAATACCGAAGCCAACAACTATAATACTTATCCCGTAGCCTTCAATACAGGTGGTAACAGTACAGGTGCCTTTAACGTGGCAACCGGCGTTTATTCTATAATATACGGAGATGCTTTGTTAACCTATAGCAGAGATATTGTAAAAGATTTTAACGTATCGTTAACCGGCGGTTTTACTGCCAGACGCGAATCTTATCGTGATGAAGCATCCGGAACAACACAGGGTTTAGTAACCGAGAATTTCTTTTCGTTAAGCAACTCAACCGGCATATTAAGCACTTCATATACCAGGCAGTTTGAAGATAGCCGTGGTGTTTTCGGTTTGTTAGATCTGTCATACAAAAACTACCTGTTTTTAGAGGGGGCTTTACGCCAGGAAGTATCTTCAACTTTGCCGCCGCTAAACAATACTTACTATTACCCGGCGGTTAACGGAAGCTTTGTTTTTACAGACGCGTTTAAAAACGCCATGCCATCGTTTTTAAGCTATGGTAAATTAAGGCTTTCTTATACTCAAAACGGTAACCCCGCTCCAAGATACAAATCAAACATAGCTTACTCGCAAACTTCGTTGCAAACAGTTATCGGTTCGGTACCACAGCTTACATTATTAGGCGATTATGGTAACAACACCTTAAAGCCAGAACGGAAACACGAATATGAGGCTGGTTTAGAAGTGCGCTTTTTAAACGACAGGATTGGTTTGGATGCAAGTTATTATACCAACAAGATCAATAACCAGATATTAGGTTTGCCAGCTGCGCCAAGTAATGGCGCAGGTAGCCAAATTGTAAACGTTGGCACTATTGGTACCAAAGGCGCCGAGTTTGCTTTAACAGCAACGCCAATTGTATCTAATGGCTTTAAATGGGATATCCGTTTAAATTATTCGGTTTATCATACAAAAGTTTATTCGCTCGCAGATAACTTAAGCGAGTTGATTTTACCAGGTACAACCTTTGAAGGCAACGCTATAAAAGTAGTGGCAAGAGCAGGCGAAGACTTAGGCAACATTTACGCCTACGGACAGCAAACAGACGGCAAAGGCAACAAAATAGTTGATGCCAGCGGTTATTACAACGCAGATAACTCTAAATATATTAAAGTTGGTAACATACTTCCAAAGGCTTCTGGCGGTATCTCTAATACATTTAGCTACAAAAATTTCTCGCTTACCACCATGGTTGATTACAGGTTTGGTGGCCAGATGATTTCGACCCCATTAAAATATGGTATAAGCTCAGGCATGTATACCAGTACCTTAAAATACAGGGATGCGGCGCATGGCGGTTTACCATACTATATCAACGGTGACACCTATGTGCCGGTGGCCTCAAATGTTACAGCCGGGCCTGCCGGGCAAAAAATATATCATGATGGTTTAATACAGCCGGGAGTTGTTGCAACAAGCACTGCAGGTGTTTACACCCCTAATACCACTATTATTGATGCTGCAAGTTATTACGAAAACCAGTTTTCGGCCGGCGATCCTAACAGCCAGAACGATGGTAGCGCTATCTACAAAAACAACTACATCAAATTGCGTGAAGTTGTGTTGGGTTACAATTTGCCAAAAAGTTTTGTTCAGCATATAGGAATGTCAAAAATCAGGTTCTCTTTAATTGGTCGCAACTTACTGTACATATACCGTACACTTAAAAATCTTGATCCTGAAACAGCAATCGGAAACCAATGGTATAACCAAGGTATAGACAATGGTTCGGTACCTGCTACAAGAAGCTTTGGTTTCTCTTTAAATGCTACTTTTTAATTATTCAAATTGATCAAAAGATGAAAAAAATATTTATATACACCGCTGTCCTTCTTTCGCTTGCCGTGTCGTTCAGCGCATGTAAAAAAACTATTAATGATAATTACCTTAACCCCGAATTGTCAACAAAGCCTATTGTAAGCGGCTTTTTTACCGCCATGCTCAACAGCGATCGTGTAAGGCCCGCTTACTGGAACCTGCGTACATTTTTCTTTCCGCAGTTATCTGTTTACGCCCAAACAACCACATTTGATAATGTACCCACAGCCTATAAGCACAGGGACGATTATATAGGTCAATACTGGTCAGATTTTTACTACCCGGCCGGTAACGGCAGCGGCCCTATGGCTCTTTACCGTGCTATGCAGGCTGCATATGCGGGTTTGTCTAAAGCCGATCAGGCAGATCAGTTGGTTTATATGGAAGCAGCTAAAATAGTTTTAGCCGAGCGTGCTGCTAAGATGATCGATATCTGGGGCGATATTCCTTTTTCGCAGGCAGGTAACCTCGAAACAGCAAGCACTATTAAAAACCCGGTTTTTGACGATGCTAAAACACTGTATAGTTCACTTATCAGTGATCTTGATGAAGCGGCAACTTATTTTGGAGCTGTACAATTATCAAGCCCTGTGAAGACGGCATTTAACAAAGCCGATATTTTAAACATCGGCAGCACTGCTAAATGGCAGGCTTATGCTAATTCTGTACGTTTACGTTTGCTAATGCGCATCTCAAACGTTGATGAGGCAACAGCTAAAGCGGCAGTAACAACCATGTTAAGCAATCCTGCAAAATATCCCCTTATAGATGGTGCGAATAGCCCTAACTATAGTCCTTCAACTTCTGATATACTTTTACAGCCGTTAACAACCACAACCAGCAGTACATTATCTTCAGCATTAACTGAAATTGATAGTTACTGGGCTCCTGATTATAAGTTGAACAAGGTAATGAAACCAGCAAATGACCCAAGAATAAGGGTGATGTTTGATAAGTATGGCGCAACTGTTGGTGGTACGTTTCAGCCAAATAAAGATTTTAGGGCGATGCCTATCAGCTACGGTTCGGGCCAGCAGGATACCGCCTTTACTAAATATGCTATTGTAGATTCGGCTACGTTTTTAAATAACATTAAAATGCCGGGTATAGTGATCACTGCTTCAGAAGTTAACTTCTTAAAAGCCGAAGCGTATGAGCGTTGGGGCCTTGGTGTTGCGGCAGATGCATACAACACAGCTTTACAACAATCTATCACTTTCTATTTTTATTTGAACAATATTGGTGGTGGTTCTGAGGTTGCGCCAACCGCTACAGAGATCGGCGCGTTTTTAGCAAATGCAAATGTTAATTATGCTACAGCCGGAAACCAGACCAACAGGCTTGCATTAATATATGTGCAAAAATGGTTACATTATGGCTTTTTACAATCTGATGAGGCCTGGGCCGAATACCGCCGGACTAAATATCCTGCGCTTACCTTCCCGGTGGCAACTCAAACAGATTACCAAAATCCGCCAACAAGACTTTTATACCCAACGGTTGAAACCAGTTACAATACTAACTACAATGCGGTAAAAGCAAAAGATACCCGTACAACCAAAATATTTTGGGATGTAAAGTAATCAGTGTTAATTAACAATAAAAAAACCGCCCTCTGGAAACAGATGGCGGTTTTTTTTATTGTTAAATGTGTTTAGCCGGGGTTTGAGTTCATTTAATGCAACCGTTCAGTTAACGGCTATGGTGAAAACACCGACCAGAGGCTGAATGAAGGGCATATCAAATTATCCTTCTTTTTAAACTCTGATTTTATCAATTTCCTTTCAGGGATTGTTAGACATTTTATTGACTACTTAATAGTTGCGAAATAAACGAAATTGGCGAATCTATAATCAGTAGAATTGCTCATATACAGCGGGGTGATTTTATTAAAGCTAAAGAAACAATTATCATAAATAACAAGATATTCGGGCCACGCTCTAAAATATCTGAACAGATAAGATCAATGCGCACTAATTTGCAATTTATTGGGTCAGGGCAGGACAATAAAGTACTGTTATTTACATCGAATATAAGTGGTGAAGGTAAATCATTCGTGTCTCTGAACTTAGGAGCTAGTTTGGCAACAACAGGAAAAAAAGTAATTATCCTCGAACTTGATTTGCGTAAACCCAAATTGCATTCAGCCCTTGGATTAGAAAATACGGTTGGGTTATCCAACTATCTTATTGGAAAAGTTAATTATAAAGATATCATAAAGCCAATTCCACAACAAGAGAACTATTATATCATAACAAGTGGTTCGGTACCCCCTAATCCTGCAGAACTTTTATTGAACGGTAATATTGAAAATTTAATAAGCGAGCTAAGAAAAGAGTTTGATTTTGTAATGCTTGACGCCCCTCCTGTTGGATTAGTTACAGACGCTCAAATATTAGGACAATGGGCCGATTCAACTATGTTTATTGTTAGACATGATTACACATTTAAAAATCAAGTAGAGTTGATAGATGATTTTTATAGGAGGAAAGTATTTAGAAATCTTAATATCGTTTATAATTCAATTGAAAAGGGCAGCGGTTATGGCTATGGTTATGGTTATGGCTATGGTTATTACGAAGAAGATAGTTCAAAGAAAGGTTTTTTTGGGAAAATCTTTAATAGATCAAAATAAAATAAATTCAGCTTTACTAAATTATTGAATGAAAAGAATACTTGTAACCGGAGGAGCCGGATTTATAGGCAGTAACTTAATAAGTAAATTATTAAGTAGCAATCTGTATGAAGTAGTTTGTTTGGATAACTTTGAAGAATTTTATGATCTTAAGCAAAAGGCATCCAATATGAAACCTTTTAAAGAAGCTGCTAATTTTAAATTAATTGATGGGGATATTAGAAATACTTCCGATCTTTTAAAGGTTGGCCACGTTGATGCGATTGTACATTTGGCCGCAAAAGCTGGCGTTAGGCCTAGTATTATAAATCCTGTGTTGTATCAGGACGTGAACGTAGCCGGCACTCAAAATTTGCTTGAATTTGCAAGTAAACAAGGAATTAAACAGTTTGTTTTTGCCTCGTCGAGTAGCGTATATGGCGTAAATGAAAACATTCCTTGGGATGAAGAGCAAAAGCTCCTCCCAATAAGCCCTTACGCATCAACAAAGCTTTCTTGTGAAATGTTAGGGCATGTTTACAGTAGTTTATATGGCATAAGATTCATTGCCCTTCGTTTTTTTACTGTTTATGGGCCATCTCAAAGGCCGGATTTGGCAATACATAAATTTTTTAGATCTATCTTAAGTGGTGAACCAATACCTGTATTTGGAGATGGAAGTACAAGTAGAGACTATACTTTTATTGATGATACAGTAAGTGGTATAATTTCGGCTATAGAATACGAGTCATCCAATTTTGAGATCATCAATTTAGGAAACCATCAAACCGTTACCTTAACAGAGCTTATTAGTGCCATTGAAGATACTTGCGGTAAAAAGGCAATAATTACTCGTTTACCAGATCAGCCTGGCGATGTACCCCGTACTTACGCTGATATTTCAAAGGCCCAGAAATTGCTCAGTTATAATCCTAAAACAGATATTACTACCGGGCTAAGAAAATTTTTAGACTGGTATTCAGCTTATTATCAAAACGTTCTCAACTAAAATTTTAACGTCCCTTAATTTGAACTGTTCACCCCACCATTTTAAGGAAGAACTATAAAATTTGAATTATAATCCATATGGATAAAAATAAAAATGTGTTTTGGGGATTGTTAACGCAATACATTTACCAGATAGTTTTAATGTTGCTACAAATTTTTATAGCACCATTATTATTAAAAAAAAGTGGTTCTGCGGCCCTAGGGGGCTATGCGGCAATAGCTCAGTTTACCGGCTATTTGACACTTTTGGACCTTGGTTTTTTTAGCACTTTATCAAGATATCTATCTCAAGCCTATCATCTTGATGATAACAAATTGTCATTTAGGAATTTATTTGCTATCGGAAGGTGGTATTTGCTGGGAGTTTCATCTTTGATGTTTTTATTAATAATAATTTTTAGTTTTATAATTCCAGGTTCGTTAAAGTTGAATGCCCAGATGCAACATGATGGGCAGTTGGCTATGATACTTATGGGAATTTGGTATGGTTGCAGATTCTATCTTTTAATGTTTGGTATATCTTTATATGCGTCGCAAAACATGCAGCTGTATAATATTTGTAGTACTGTTGGCGTATTAATCAGGTTTTTAGCTACCTTAATATTTATACGTTTGGGATTTGGTATAACAGGTATAGTAGGGGCAAATATAGCTGGAGATTTTATAACATCATTTTTGCAAATGGTAATATTTCGGTATAAAAATCCCGGATTAAAGCTTTCATGGAAGGTATTGGATAAATCAAAGTTTAAGGAATTGGCTTCGTTTGGAATTAACACCTTCTTGATAAATGTTTCTGCCCGTATTATCACCAGTACAACGATTTTTATATCCGGTGTTATTTTGGGCGCAAATATAGCTTCACATTACTATTCAATGTATACCCCAATTTCGTTGATTAACACGATGATTTTGGTGATTATGTATAATTTATTGCCAGGTATGAACGCTATGTTTTCGAAAGGCGATATGGATGGCTTAAAGGATACCTTTACGAAAACGTTCAAGTTCAAATTGACATTATTATTTGCGGCGAGTTGTGGAATTTTATTATATCATAGGTTTATTATTGATTTATGGGTTGGGGATATGCAATACGAAGGGTACATTTTTACCATACTATTAACCATTTATTTGATAGTTTATACGTTGGCAAATTTTAATGAAAATGTAATTATTGTTATTGGAAATGTTAACTGGTATAGTCGACTGCAAATAGTAAGTACCGTAATAGGACTTTTGATAACGGTTGTAGCCGGTAAATACTTTCAGCTATTGGGTATAGTGGCCGGTAACTTATTTGCTATTTTACCCGTAGCAGTTTATTCATTTTACCGGCTACTCAAAATCTTAAAAATGAAATGCTCACTATCTGATTTTGCTCCTAATTGGGTTTATACTTTGCTCTTGGTGGTGATAACAGCATTCTTATTAATTGTTCAATACAAATTTTTAATTAAAGTAAACATTTGGCAAGTGTTTGCAACATTTATTGTATTTCTTATCATCATTTTTTTTAAAGGTATCGATAAAACTCAAAGGGTGCAGTTTTTAAAACTTATAAAAAAACAATAATTTGGTTTAATGGGTAATTAATTATGCGGGAAATTTCTTTTGTCATTTTTTTATTAACTACATTATACCCCGTATTTCGCGCTTATAGAAATCAGGAGGAGATTTACCAACTTCCATTTTTATCCCGCTGTTCGAAGTCTCAGACTTCGAACCACTATGCCTGTAGTCTCCGACTACAGGATAACTAAAACAAACAATCAACATCAACTATCCCATCAATACCTGCATAATTGGATGCGCTTGAATAGATGTAATCTTCGGCACGGTATACCAATCATGCCCTAACGGGATTTTGATGAATATAGTCGATCTTTTGTCGCGTTACTGCAGGTGAAAACAGTTCGATAAAATGATTGTCGTTCAGCTTGAAAACACCGGCCACAGGCTGAATAGAAAGGTTGCTTTGGTGTTTTGCTTGGTGATTGGGCGCGAAAAAGCATACCGGGGGTAGTGCGGTGAAAACACCGACCACAGGCTGAAATAAATGTGACTTTGCGTTCAACATTTTAAAGCCCCTTAGCGCAAATTAACCCCCGCTGTAAGTAATAAATTGAAAAGTTGCTTTGGTGTTTGCTTAGTGAATGGGGTTGCTAAAGGGTATGCCGGAGGTGATTGTGAACGACGACAAACGCATTTAGTATGACAAACTATCCAACCGATTTAAGCCAATAGCCAATGGCAATTTATAAAAAGACCTTACAGTAAAAAATCAAGTGCCCCTCCAGTCAGGAAAGCCACTTGGTTAGTCTTAATAATTATTTATTCAGCCTGTGGTCGGTGTTTTCACCGTACCACTTCCAGTTGGGCTTATCATATCCAGTGACATCTTATATAGTTATGGCAGCCTTTATATATGTTCCATGTAGTGTGTAATGAGGTCATTTTCAGTATTTCAGCCTGTGGTCGGTGTTTTCACCGCACCACTTCCAGTTGGCTTATCATATCCAGTGACATCTTATATATTTTATGGCTGCCTTTATATATGTTCCATGTAGTGTGTAATGAGGTCATTTTCAGTATTGAGGATATAATAAGGGGCCGAAGAATATAGGTACTCTTCGGGGAATTGGTATAAGCCGGCTTTAACCGGATTATAGTGAATGTAGTCTAATTTCTGTTCAAATACTTTACGATTGTACATGGTAGCCTTAAATGGCCGTCGCTCCAAAAACTGGTATTCCCGGTCGGCTTGCGTGCTTTTATACATATCAAGATTGCCGGAGTTATTGATGATACTGAATTTAAGTTGCTGAGCGGTAAATTTACTAAAGTGCTGCTGCACATTTTTGTTTAACCATTCCGGTTGTTTGCACCAAAGTATATGTACATGATTATCCATAATCACATAACCGTGCAGCCAGATTCTTTTGTTCTCAACCAAAAATTTTAAACTATTGATAATGATTTGCTTGTGGCTTTCTGGCTGTAACAAAGGTTGCCAGTTTAAACACGTAGCTGTGAAAAATTCTATTCCCTGGTGCATTTCCTAATGTAAGGAATAAATAGAAAAGTTGCTTTGGTGTTTTGCTTAGTGATTGGGTTGCTAAAAGGCATACCAGAGGTGGTGCGGTGAAAACACCGACCACAGGCTGGATGAAGGGCATATCGAATTATCCTTCTTTTTAAACTCTGATTTTATCAATTTCCTTTCAGGGATTGTTATACATTTTATTGACTACTTAATAGTTGCGAAATAAACGAAATTGGCGAATCTATAATTAGTAGAATTGCTCATATACAGCGGGTGATTTTATTAAAGCTAAAGAAACAATTATCATAAATAACAAGATATTCGGGCCTAAGCCGGTTTAAAAGAGCATATTACCTTTATAGCCGAACCAACTCCCGATAGGCTTTTAATGTGTTGCCTTTTTGCTTTTTAAAGTATTTATTAAGATGGCTTACATCGGTAAAGCCAAACTCCTCGGCAATTTCATTTAGACGCTTGTCGCTGAATTTTAGGCGGTGCTCAATGAGCCTGGTTTTATACTGAGTGATATAACCTATCATGGTCTCCTGGGTGTGCTGTTTAAAATACCGGCCTAAATAAGCGCTTGAAACGCCAAAAACATCGCTTAGATTCTCAGTTTTCAGTTTCTCCGGGAAGTAGATGTTATGCTGTATATATTGCAAAATTTCAAGCGCCTTACTCTCCGTAGTAGTAGATACGTTTTCAGGCAGATATTTTGCAATGTTCCGTGCTATGATGATAATAAGCGTATTTATTAACTGGTGCACCAATTCCTGGTTATACAGATCTCTGGTTGTATTTTCCCGGTATATCGCTTCTACCAACTGAAGAACCAACGCTTTATCGGTTACATTTTTTAAGATGCAGCCGGGCTGGTGATTGGCATTTTGCAGGATGTATTCTAACCGGCGGATGTGCTCCATAGCGAAACCGCTGTTCCGGATATATATATCATTAAACTGCAAAAAGAAAAACTCCGTTGTGGTCTGAATATCAAATGAGTGGCAGTCGTCTGGCGTAAGGAGAAATAAGTGACCTGGCTGGTACTTAAACTTACTTTGATTTATACACTGCATGCCAGAGCCTGAACGTACATACACCAATTCAAAAAAGCTGTGTTTATGCTCAGGTTTAGGGCAAACGTCTAGCGTTGCGAAATTAATGGAATAAGACTGGTAGAGATTTTCCTTAAACATCCACAAATGTACCGAATTATAGAAAACATGTACTGTTTTAATCGCTTTTAATTAGTATATATTTGCTTTTATAATTAAAAAAATATGAAAGCAATAATTTTATCTGCGATAGGCTCTACTGATAACCTGAAATTTAAAGAAATACCTGTACCTGCACTGCAAATTGACGAGGTATTGGTTAAAGTACACGCCATCAGCATAAATCCGGTAGATGTAAAAACAAGAGGCGGCGCGGGTGTATTTCGTTATGGAAACATTAGCAAAGAAGCTGAACTGGTTTTGGGATGGGACATATCGGGCGTGGTAACAGAATCAAAGTCTCCTCTGTTTAAAGCAGGCGATGAAGTATTTGGAATGGTCAATTTTCCCGGAGCT
This sequence comes from Mucilaginibacter sp. P5_A4, assembly GCF_056400605.1. NCBI lineage: Bacteria > Pseudomonadati > Bacteroidota > Sphingobacteriia > Sphingobacteriales > Sphingobacteriaceae > Mucilaginibacter > Mucilaginibacter sp. P5_A4. Next base: position 24,552 of record NZ_JBFUKX010000003.1, read on the forward strand.
GGTAAAGCTTATGCTGAGTATGTGGCTGCTCCGGCTAACCATTTAACGTTAAAGCCAAACAACATTACTCATCACGAGGCAGCTGCGGCTACGCTCGCGGCACTTACGGCGTGGCAGGTTTTAGTAGATCAGGCAGGCATAAAAGTCGGCGACAGGGTATTGATCCATGCCGCTTCAGGGGGCGTGGGCCATTATGCAGTGCAACTGGCGAAGCATCTCGGCGCTTATGTCATTGGTACTTCTTCAGCCGATAACAAAGACTTTGTGTTGTCACTTGGCGCGGATGAACACATTGATTATCAATCCCAAAGTTTGGAAGATATTAAAAATCCGGTTGATTTCGTGTTGGATAGCCTTGGTATAGAGAATATCCTTCGCTCGATAGATATTATTAAAGAAGGCGGTAGAATTATCAGCATCGTTAGTCAGTTTACCGATGAGGTGATGCAAAAGGTTAAAGACAAGAATATCAATGGAGGTTTTTACCTTGTTCACTCGGATGGTGACGATATGCAAGCTTTAGCTACACTTTTAAGTGAACGCAAAATTCATTCGCATGTATCCAAAGTCTTTTTATTTGATCAAATGGCTGCTGCACATAGCCAGATTGAAACCGGCAGAACGGTAGGTAAATTGGTGATAACCATTAACAATTAATACAAATAAAATGAATAATCAAAAATCAATGCTCACCTATAACCTAGGTGGTGATATGAAAGTCAACAGATTAGGATACGGCGCTATGCAGCTTAATGGCTTCGGTGTCTATGGCGAATCAGAAGATCGCGAAAATGCGAAACGTGTACTGCAGGAAGCGGTTAAGGCCGGAGTGAACTTTATAGATACTGCTTACGCCTATGGCCCTGAACTTAACGAATCACTCATTGGTGAAGCTTTATTTCCCTATTCTGATAATTTGATCATTGCAACTAAAGGCGGGGCAACTCTGGCCGGCCCTAACCAATGGGTCATCAACGGCGATCCTGAATTTATACACCAAAGTATTGAAGGCAGTCTGTCAAGGTTAAAACTAGATAAAATTGACCTATGGCAATTGCATCGAATCGACCCAAATGTACCTGTTGAAGATACGCTGGCACCGGTGGTAGACGCTGTGAATACGGGGAAAATAAGACACATCGGTTTATCTGAAGTGACAGTTGAACAGATAGAGCGGGTAAGTGCGATATTACCGGTAATCTCGGTTCAAAACCTTTACAATCTTGCAGACAGGCAATGGGAGGAGGTTGTGGCTTATACAGAACAGCAACAAATGGCATTTATCCCGTGGTATCCGCTCGCATCCGGGCCACATAAGGTTGCAGATAAAGTGCAGTTGATTGCTCAAAAGTATAAAGCAACTACAGCCCAGGTAGCACTAGCCTGGCTTTTAAGACGCTGGCCGCATACGTTGCTCATTCCAGGTACCAAATCGATTAGCCATATGTATGAAAACCTCGAAGCTGGCAATCTTGATCTTACAGAGCAGGATATTGAGATCTTATCAAAACATTAGGATTGATTGCATGGAAATGAGGTGCGAAGAACCTCCTGTTCGGGTTACCGTGCATCATCTTGCTAAGAATGGTTGGAGTTGAATGTTCTTGATCAGTTAGGATCAATTGGGTAGATGGCTATCTTGATAAAAATCCTACGTGTAATTCAAGATTTCTTTAAAATAAGAGTATTTATTGGGAACAGCGTAAATTAAATAGTAGGGTTTGTTGCGGCTTTTATGATCACTTTCAGCTACACGCTCTGGATGGGAAATATAAACGGCGTGGTACTTGTGTTCATGTTATGTTGTTTTAAATGGTTATTTGTAATAGTCTTTTCCCCGGATATTACTATGATCAGGCATGGGTAGCGCGGACCTTAATCCATTTCTGGATAATCGGTATAACCTTGTTCGCCCCCGCTGTTCGAAGTCTCAGACTTCGAACCACTATGCCTGTAGTCTCCGACTACAGGATAACTAAAACAAACAATCAACATCAATGATCCCATCAATACCTACATAATTGGATGCGCTTGAATAGATGTAATCTTCGGCGCGGTATACCATTCCTGTCCTACGGGTTACTGTAGTTGCAAACTACTGGCATAGGCGTTCGGAGAAAATCGAACAGCGGGGGTGATGTGGTGAAAACACCGACTGCAGGCTGAAGCCAATAGCCAATGGCAATTTATAAAAAGACCTTACAGTAAAAAATCAAGTGGCCCTCCAGTCAGGAAAGCCACTTGGTTAGTCTTAATAATTATTTATTTTTCCCGAATTGTATCGCAATACCTACATAGATAAAGCTGAACGGGTCGTTTGAAACGTTCGATGGCAAATTGGTTCTAAAATATGCCGCCGCTCCAACCTTCGGAAGTAGGCTCAGGCCAGTTCCCAAAGGTAATTTCACAAAATTGAATTCGAATTTTGAACTCACTAACTTACCCGCATTGCCATAGCTTGTATGGTTCAGATTGACCTCGAGGCTTTCATCAAAGTAGAATTGGTCTTTTGCCGCAACGTTATCATCGTAAGGTAAACCAAAAATCTTGTTGATAAGATATTTTGGATAGAGCGTTATTCCCCCACCTACAGAAACAACATTGAGCCTTGGATTAGCATTTTTTCCAGCCATTGTATTATAATTTCCAATGGCATTGAGGGATACAAATTTCCCTAAGGAAAACTCCCGCCGTAAGCCCACAGAATAATACGTTTTGAGGAGATTATGTGTGTAGTCATTTGGCAGACCAAACCTGTTGATCACGCTGAATTCCGAACGCAATTCCTTATAATTACTCTGCGCCTTACATTCCATTCCACTTACGATTAACACGAGGCAAACCAGATATTTAAACATATTCAAATTTATTAAATTATTAGTTTCTAACTAAGCGCCCATTTCCAAAGGTTCGATTTAGCAATTTTGTCATATCCCCATAATGCACCGCCAAGCGCATCGATTTGTGCGAAAGTATTCTGACCATTCGAATTTGAATCACCGAGTGCCGTTATTACCAGACCGGCAACACCGCCTACTACAGCAGCACCAACAATCACAACAGCACTTACTACAACCGCGGCTACAACCTTGGCAACCGCTTTCACGATTTTTACGAGTTTGCTGAAAAAGCCATTAACATGTATAGCATTTAGCTTATTAAGCGATTGACTTGCCAGTTGTCCACCAGCCGATACGGAACTTCGGAAATCAACTGCATCCACGAGTTGACTGGCGTTGTAACTTGCTGCCAGAACGACTATCTGCTCGCTCGGGGTCATTAACACCTGGTTGCCGACATTCGACATGTATTCGTTAAAAACGGCAGCGGTTTTAACCTTCACCGAAGCAAAGATAGCATCCTCACTGAAATTAGTGGTATCGCTTGTGCCATCAATGTAACCACCGACTTCGCTTGTCGCAAGCGTTTCGAGTTTTGCAGAAAGATCGTTGACGCTTCCCTGTACAGCAGAGGATGCTTGTGAGGCAGTCATTAATCCACTAATATCAAAATATTGGTTTAGGTCGGAATTTACTTTTTGCGATAGCTCGGTTGGAGCTAAAGTTTCAACGTCGGCAGCTGTTGTAAGAGGCACCGGATTATATGCTGTTTGAACCGCTGTGGCCGGAGCAATGTATGCGGCTGCACCGTCTGTGCCATACGAGTCCGTCATGTATTCCTGCCCGTAATTTTCGTTGTCTGGCGCAGCAACAGCATTGATACCAAGTTTACCAATTTTTTCAAGCTTCTTGGCTTTTACAAACGTAGCGAAGCTTTTGATGTTCTTAGTGATGGCATCCTTGTCAAGACTTGCTACCTTGTTAATTTTGTTCGTTTGATTGCGGCTTTCTTTTTTACAGGCAAAAAGGGACGTAACGAGAAGTGCGGCGGCCACTGCCGTCACCCTAATAGTAGAGGTTTTGTTCATTGTTTACGGTTTAGAGTTTAATATTATTTTTTATAAAGATATGCATAGAAAATTACTTTTTATGCTATAATTAAATATTATTTAATCAAAATGAAATTATAACTATTTAAAAGAAAAGCAAATGTACCTTCAGTCAAAATAATATCTATTCAGTCTGTGGTCGGTATTTCAAGCTGTGGTCGGTATTTTCCGGCTGACCGGGAATGAGCAGTTAATTATTCTTTTCCTAATTTCTTTAAATGCTCAACGGCATTGCTGCTTTTAGGATCAAGTTCAAGCGCCCGATTATAGTTTTTAATAGCCAAAACTTTGTTTCCCATATGCTCATAGGTTTCGGCCAGGCTATCATAGGTATTTGAGCTTGCAGGGTAAAGACTTACATTTAATTTAAATACCTCCAGCGCCTTTTCTTGTTGGCCCATGTTTAGGAATTTATAACCCAATGAATTCATTTCTCCCTCCGACAATTTAAACAAATGATCGTGTTTCTTTAAATCATCTGCTACTTTAATTGCATTTTCAAACCCATATTTGTTTAAAGTATCAAGCAGGGTATTGGCAGCAGCAGAAAATCCAAAGCCTTCCCTCGAACGCTGGGCTGCGTTAAAATAAACCTCATTATAAGTTGTTTGGGCCATATCAGCTATCAAATCTTGCGCCTGATTGTCACTCTCATTTGTAAGTATTACGATACCGTAGTTTCTTTCGGGGTAGAGATCAATAAAACAGGAATGGCCAAACGTGCCTCCCGATGTCCATATTTCCCTTTTACCGTCAAAGCCTGCTTTTGTGAACCAGTTTAAACCAACTGCAACGCTTTCGGGGTTTCCCCAGGTGGGTTTATGGCTCATAGTTACCACGGCATTTTTCTCTTCAAGCTGATACTTTAGATACGCGATCATATCTGTCAGGGATGATTTTAGTCCCCCTGCACTTCTCGCGTCCCTCGGGATTTCAGGCATCAATATGCCGTTTCCGTTGTAACCCTTGGCACAGAGTGCTTGTTTTACTGTTGGTACGGTAAAAAAAGTACTTTCCATTTTTAAGGGCCCAGTTATATATTTTATGAGGAGGGAATCATAGCTTGTACCATAGATATTTTCGAGTAAAAACCCTAACAGTTGGGCTGCTGTGTTAGAATGTGCTGAGTTTAATCCGGGTTCTTTAGTCAACTTTACTGCATGAAGCGCTGTAAAAAATTGAGCTTGTGTAAAGGCATCATGAATTTTTTTAATCTCAAAAATTTGTGAATCGGGACTCATCGTTTTAAAAGCAGGCATTTTTTCGGGAAGGTTATCCGGAAGGCCCGAGGTTAAATTAGCTAAATGCTGCAATTGGATGGGTTTGCCATTATATTCCAGATTGGGATAGTTTCCTTTAAGATATTTCCGGATATCATCGCTTAAACTAACCTTTTTTTCAACTACAGCCTGCGCCAGTAATATGCTGGTAAATGTTTTGGTAATTGATCCTATTTCGTAAATTGTTTGATCGGTGGGGGTATCGTTTATATTTTTTTGGGTGTTGCCGAAATTGTATCGATAAGTTTGGCCGTTTATAATGATTCCAACAGAAAATCCAACCCGTTTTCCGCTTGCCATAAAAGTGCTTGCAGCATGTTTTACCGTAGAGTCGATGTTTTGAGCACTTACCAGGTTACCGGTGTAAATAAACAGGGTAAATAATAGTAATAATTTCTTCATTCCCTGCTACAGTAAAATCTATGCCAAAATATTAATTAGCTAATAATCAGTATAGTGTAATCGATGGATTAAAAACCTTTGTGATGAAACCGAACACCCATAGTTCGCTTTTAAATTATTTTGAGCTTTCCGGTCAGCCTGGAAACACCGCTCACAAGCACGCCTGCCATTCTATCCATTAATTCAGGGCGTCCATCCCATACCTTTTACATATTCCACCAGGCGCGGATCATTTGTTGAAGTTGGTGAAATCCATAGGCCGATCTGTTCGCGATTCCACCAAAGGCCCTGGGGATTGCCTGGCTTCGCGAATGTATAACGATACAGCACTGCCCGGATATACCGCGGCGGCCCGGTGGGGAAGGGGTTGCCCGCAAACAAACTTATTGCACCGGGATCGTTATGAAGAAGCTTCCATACCAGGTTATAGGTCCACGGATATTGATCGGCGGTCGACATGGCGGCAAACCACATTTGCCAGTCTAAACGTAACTGGTAGGGCGCTATTTGCGGCGACGGCTTGTTAAGCAGCACCGGCAGGCCTTTGTAGATGTAAGGTTTCCAGTTGGCTTTGTCGTTGGGTACCTGGTCCATCGTTCCTTCAAATACCACGTTCAAACGTTCCCGCCCTACAGATCCGAATGCGCCATAGGTATTTACAAGGTCCAGCTGGTCGAAGGAGGAGTTCATGACCTGCCCCGGGGATAGCAGGTTCAATGCAGGCTGGATGCTCAGGATGGCAATTAAGCCGGCAACTACCCATGAGGTGGTGAGCATAGGTTTGGATTCTTCGGCGCCCCCGGCCGCAGCTTCCGCCTTACGAACCAGTATGCCGGGAAGAACCCTGGCCCAGAAGCTGTCATCCAAACAGGCCAAAGCCGGAATAATGGTAAGCCAGTTTAAAAACGAAAGATTGCCGCTAAGTATAATACTAACCTGGAATAACACGATCACCGTTCCCGCGATATGACGCGCAACCTTTGGCCCGAATACGAACCATGGTGCTATCAGCTCGCCAAGCCAATTGAACCAGATGCCGGTCTTCAGCATTATCCGCGGCAGAAAATGAAACCACCGGCTCAGCGGGCCGGGAATAGGTTGTGTTTCGAAATGGTAGTAGAGGGCAGTGCCATTACGCCATATTTCATCCCCCCGGTATTTGATCAATCCCGAACCCAGCATAATGCGGAAGGTGAGCCAACGGAATAAAATGATAATGGGCAGGGGAGGCGCATACCGTGGAAACGGGCGCAGGCTGAGCAGCGGGCAGAGGAAGATAGCCAGAAAGCCGGTTTCGTTAAGCTGGATCTCCCAGCCGTACCCATACCAATCCTGCCCCAGGTGAACAAACGACATGTACAGAAACCAGAGTACAGCAAGCAGCGGCGCATTGGCGTAGCCTGCCACTACTACGCATGAAAGCACAAACCCGATCCAGGCGGCAGTTAAAAGCGCGGCATCAGAATGCCAGAGCCAGAAGAGCGACGGCAGCCGTACAAACCCCGCCCCCGCCGACCCCAGGGCAGCGCTCACCTGCTTCAGGTAAATCTCCAGGGGAAGAAGTCCATGAGAACCGATCAAAGGTACCACCTGGTTGATGGCCACCAGGAAGGCAACAGCATACACTACCCCCAGTAGCCGGAGGATGACAAAGCGCGTAAGCCAGTAGCTGGGAGGGGCGCCCGGCATCCGAAAAACGCCGCCGGATCCGCTGTCCATTTTGTTTCCCGGTTCCACTTCCATTTACTTAGTTGCTTTTTGCACATTACTTAATAATAGTACAACATTCCTCAATAATAGTACATTAATAGTAGTATATAGTTTGTTAAAATTTATCCTAAAATCTAATAATTATCGCGGAGTCCGAAAGGTGGTTGCAAGGAGTCTAAAAGGAGTGTGGTGGGTGCATAGCGTGGCCTCCCGAAGGGCGTAATAAGGTATTACAGGGAAGCAAAAATAAGGAGGTGCTGTCAGCTGGTGCCAGTGTTGAAAATAAATGACAATTAAATTATACAATGTCTATGTATTTAGTAGAATATATTCTACATTTGCAGGCGAAATAAGTTCTTTAATTTAATTATCAAGAAAGACTGAGGGAAAGGCCCGATGATGTCTTAGCAACCTGTAAGCCCATTGTTATAAAGGTGCTAATTCCTGTCCGCTGTAAAAAGCGGAAAAGATAATATCCGCAAATTATTGCGCAGCTTATGGCTGGTCGTTATGCCTTTCTCTCCAAAATTTCCTGTTTAATTAGATTTCTGAAAATTTCTGCCTGCATAAAATAGGCATTAAAATTTACAACTATGAATATTAAACATCTACTAATTACCTGCTCGTTTTTAATAAACGCACTGTTTGTCGGCGCACAAACGGCAAAACCAGCCGATAGTGCATCTGTTGACCGTGGCTATATTGTAAAAGTTGGCGACCAGGCCCCTGCCGATTTTGAGCTTGTATTGGCCGATGGCAGTAAAACGTCATTAAAAGCGTTGCGTGGCAAAGTAGTTATCCTGCAGTTTACTGCCAGCTGGTGCAGTGTATGCAGGCAGGAAATGCCTCATCTTGAAAAGGACGTATGGCAAGCCTACAAAGACAAGAATCTGATCCTGATAGGGGTAGACCGCGATGAACCCCTTGAAAAGGTACAGCACTTTCAACAGGAAATGAAGATCAGCTACCCATTGGCGCTTGATCCGGGGGCTAATATTTTCGGGCGTTTTGCCAATAAAAAAAGCGGGGTAACCCGTAATGTAGTTATTGATAAAGATGGGAAGATTGTTTACCTCACCCGTTTGTATGACACACAGGAATTTGCATCAATGCTAAAAGCAGTAGATGCGCTGGTTAACAATAAAACTGCATCTGTAAACTAAATAAAGGCTTAAAGCTAAATAGTGATTTTAACTTTGTATTTAAACTGACCCTGTTACCATCTATATATCAAATTGTTATGAAAACAACAAGAACACCTTTCCAAAACGTACCCCCTGCCAGTAAATTGGTATCATTTTCCTCCGCCTCTGTTTACCTGTATATGCAGTGTATGCGTTGTTGCTGTTAATTTAATGGCAACGGTTATTAGCCCCATGCCTGCTGCAGCTCGCAGCATTTGCTTATAACCAACACAATCAATAATGAATTTACCGGCACTATAAAGTATCCAGCGGGGATTGTTTTGCCCAAAAAGCGCTGCTGACTGGCTTTGCTGTGCCGGCAACAAAAACTAATTAATCATTAACCATCATGTTAAAAAATTACAAATTTTTACTGGCAATTCTGTTGCCCTTTTTTCTCATCCAAGCGGTTGCGGCGCAATCTGTTAAAATAAGCGGGGTGGTAACCGCCAAGTCAGACGGCCTGCCATTGCCTGGCGTTAATATCTCTGTTAAGGGTAGCACAACCGGTGCTCAAACCAATGCTGATGGCAAGTTCAACATCTCAGCCAATGTTAACGATGTATTGAAGATTACCTATATAGGTTTTGCAACACAGGAGATAACGGTAAGGCAAAATGAAATCAATTTACAGATCATATTACAGGATGCACCTAATTCTCTTAACGAGGTTGTAATCACGGCGCTTAATATTTCTAAAGACAAGAAATCACTGGGTTATTCTGTTCAGGGATTAAAATCAAAGGACATATCTGAGGCTAAGGAGACCAACCTGGTAAACGCGCTGGCAGGTAAAATTGCAGGTGTACAGGTTACCAACAGCCAGGGTGATATGGGATCATCCCGCATCATAATTCGTGGCGAAACCTCTATAGCCGGTAATAATCAGCCGTTATTTGTGGTAGATGGTACTATTGTAGATAACTCCCAGTTCCTGGGTACAAATGGTTCAAGGGATTTTGCCAATGCCATAGCCGATCTTAACTCCGAGGATATTGAATCTGTAAGCGTACTTAAGGGCCCAAACGCGGCTGCGCTTTATGGATACCGGGCTGCTGCGGGTGTTATCCTTATTAAAACCAAAACTGGTAAAAGTTCAAAAGGATTGGGTATCACTATTAATTCAAATACAAGTTTCTCCAATCTGCAGGTTTTGCCCGATTACCAAAATCAGTATGGTCAGGGTTCAAACGGTAAGTTCAGCTACGTGGATGGTAAAGGCGGTGGCGTAAATGATGGTGTCGACGAAAGCTGGGGGCCGGCTCTTGACGGTTCACTTATACCACAGTTTTATTCAAACGGGCAGGCTGTGCCATTTGTGGCGCATCCCAATAATGTGAAGGATTTTTTTAAAACAGGTGTAACCCTTAATAATGGTGTAGCGCTATCCGGGAGTAGCGATAAGGCTGATTACCGCCTATCCTACAACAACCTGCATCAAACGGGTGTTATTCCAAATACGTCACAGGGCAGAAATTCGTTTTTACTGAACTCTACCTTCAGGCTTAGCCCTAAATTAACAATAACTACCATTGCCAATTACATCAAAGATGATGCAGATAACCTGCCTGGGGCAGGTGGCAGAAGAGCTACCAGTACTATGCTGCAGTTCACCTGGTTTGGCCGCCAGGTTGATATTAATCAATTGAAAAACTATAAGGATGCCAATGGCAATACTTTTAACTGGAACAACAGCTATTATAGTAATCCATACTGGCTGGCTTATGAAAACACCGTTGGTCAGCACAAAAACCGCATTATAGGTAGTGTTGAGTTAAACTATAAGATCATCGAAGGTTTATCGGCCAATTTCCGTACCGGTACTGATTATTATAACGACCGTCGTAAAATAAAAGTAGCCTATGGTACCAACGGAACACCGTTTGGTTCGTACGAGGAAGATGCCTATAGCGTAAACGAAACCAATACCGAAGCCCGCCTGCAATACACCAAAAAGATCAGTAATGATTTCTCATTAGATGTATTGGGCGGTGGTAATATCAGCACCATAGTAAATGAGCAAAACGACCAGGTAGCACCCAAGTTGGCAGTCGCTGGTTTATATACGCTCAAAAATTCGCGCGATCCGCTGGTGTCATCAAATGACTACGGCAAGCTGAAAACGTATAGCTATTTTGCATCGGCACAATTGGGTTATAAAAATTACGCGTTTATTAACCTTACAGGCCGTAACGACTGGTCATCAACTTTGCCGGCGGCTAACTTGTCTTATTTCTACCCATCTGTAAATGGTAGCTTAATATTATCAGAAGCGCTGGATATTAAGAGCAACGTGCTAACCTACGCTAAATTAAGAGGCGGATGGTCAAAAGTGGGTAAGGCAACCACACCATACCAACTGATCAACGTTTATGATTTTACGGCTCCTTTTAACACAAATCCGCAACAAAGCGCAAACAGTGTAGATCTAAACCCAAATCTGAAACCCGAAACCACAACATCTGCAGAGGCTGGATTTGAATTAGGTTTTTTTCAGGACAGGGTACATTTGGATGTGAGCGTGTACAACACCAATAGTGTAAACCAGATCATAAAGGTTGATGTAAGCCCATCTACCGGTTACAGTCAAAAGCTGATCAATGGCGGCAAGATCAACAACAAAGGTTTAGAAGTTCAGCTGGGTTTAACCCCAATAAAATCAAAAGATTTTACCTGGGATATTACTACCAATTATTCCCTTAACCGGAGTAAGGTAGTTTCGCTTGATGCCGAAGGCCGTTTACAAAGTTACATCCTGGGTACCGATCGTACGGTACAGGTACTGGCTGCTGTTGGTCAGCCTTATGGCACCTTGTTTGGCAACGCGTACACCCGTAATTCATCCGGACAGATAGTTATTGGAGCTAATGGTACACCGGTTATTAATCCCGCCAAGCAATATCTGGGGAAATTTACACCAAATTGGCTGGGTAGTATCAACAACAGTTTTACCTATAAAGGTATTAATCTGGGTGTTTTGGTTGACGCGCGCTTTGGTGGTTCTATTTACTCAAACACCAACCGTACCGGTACCTACACTGGTGTACTGGCATCAACATTGCCGGGGCGTGGTGCCGCAAATGGAGGTTTAAGTTATTACTATCCGGGTAATAATACCTCCGCAACGGCTGTGCAGGCAGGTAGCGCGCCTAATGGCGAAACTGTTTATCATGATGGGGTGATATTTAAAGGCGTAAAGGCTGATGGGACAGCTAATACTACCATATTACCTGCGCAATCCTATTACAAGGGTTTTACAAATGTTGATGAAGCATTTGTATATGATGCCTCCTATATTAAACTGCGCGAGGTAAAGTTGGGTTACACTTTTCCATCTAAGTGGGTTAAAGGTATTGGCCTTCAATCGGCGACCTTTTCTATTGTTGGGCGCAACCTGTGGATCATCCATAAAAATGCACCCAATATCGATCCGGAAACTGCCTTCAACAATGGCAATGGCCAGGGCCTGGAAGACCTTACCCTGCCAACCGTACGCAACATCGGTTTTAATATCAACCTTAAATTCTAATGATCATGAAACTTAAATATACAGCTACATTATTGTCAGGTGCACTTTTGCTATCAGTTGCATCCTGCAAAAAAGATTTGGTTGAGATCAATCAAAATCCTAATGCTGCGCAAACTGCACAGCCAGATTACTTACTTACTGCGGCCACAAAGGTCACCGCCGATACTTACTGGGGTACAGCCAATAACATGGATGCCAGCTTGCTATTTGTGCAATACTGGGCCAAAATTCAATATACCGATCCTGATAGGTATATATACAGTAACAGCGCTTTCCAGGAATTGTGGACGGTTGGTTATTCAAAAAGTATAGTAAACCTTAACCAGATCATTAAACTGGGCGACGCGCAAGGCAATACCAATTACAAGGGCGTAGCGCTGGTGTTGCGTTCGTGGGTGTTTACCTTGCTTACCGAAGCTTATGGCAATATCCCTTATAAACAGGCAGCCAATATCGATCAGTACCTTACACCGGCTTATGACACGCAGAAGGACGTTTATTTTGCTTTACTGGATGACTTGAAGGCAGCCCAAACCGCGCTTGATCCATCGGGCAAAGCCATTGCAGGCGATGTTATTTATGGCAACAATATAGCCCTGTGGAAAAAGTTTGCCAACTCGCTGCGCCTGCGCATCGCCTTACGCATTGCCGATAGGGAACCCGCGAAAGCTAAACAGGTTTTGGCAGATATCCAGACAGAAGGCGGCGCCTACATCAGTGCCAATACCGAAACCGCGCAGTTTACTTATGTAGATTCGCCAAACCAAAACCCTATCAGCAATTTGTTTGATACCCGGGATGACTATCGCATCAGTAAAACTATAGTAGATAAATTGGTTGCGCTGAATGATCCCCGACTGAAGGTTTATGCCAGCCCAACCAAAGATGCTACACCGCAAACCTATGTGGGGATACCAAACGGTCTGCTGGTTGGTGACGCCAGTAACCTGGGCTTTGCCAAAACATCAAAACCGGGAACTTACTTTTTGGCGCCGCATGCCCCGGCGGTGATCATCAGCTATGCCGAAACCTTGTTTGACCAGGCCGAAGCTGTTGCACGTGGCTTTATTACCGGCGATGCAGCCGGTTTATACAAACAGGCGGTAACCGCCTCGCTAAAGCAATACAGCATTGCCGATGCGGATATTATTACTTACACCGCCCTGCCCGCCGTGCAATACGATGCCACCAACTACAAAAAATCAATAGGCGAACAAAAATGGATAGCGCTTTTTGGCCAGGGCCTGGAAGCCTTTGCCGAGTGGCGCAGGCTTGATTATCCGCAATTACAGCCCGCTGTAGCCGGTACTTTGAGTGGCAAACTGCCATTAAGGTTTATTTATCCCGGTACCGAGCAATCATTAAACGGTACTAACTATAAAGCGGCGGTGGCCAGCCAGGGTGCAGATGTGCTTACCACTAAATTATGGTTTGATGTAAATTAGAAACAGGTAAGCGGCCATATTTAGGTAGCTACCTTTTATGGTCGCTTTTTAAAAAGGCGGAGTGGCCGAGTGGCTTAGGCGGGGGTCTGCAAAACCCTTTACGGTGGTTCGAATCCATCCTCACGCCTCATTATTAAAATGCTAAAATATCATTCATCTTAAAAAGCAGCCCTTTAAGGTTGCCCCGCATGATTACGATTGAAAATTAATTGAGAATAGCAATTGATTTTTTAACTTAGTTTTCTATTGAATCATGTGAAATGAAAATAGCTACCTATAATGTTAACGGCGTTAATGGACGCCTACCCGTGTTACTCCGCTGGCTGGCAGAAACCGCGCCGGATGTTGTTTGTTTGCAGGAACTCAAAGCGCCACAGGAAAAATTCCCCGAACAGGCGATCAATGATGCCGGTTATAAGGCCATTTGGCACGGACAAAAAAGTTGGAACGGCGTGGCGATCTTATCCCGTAATGGCGATATCCAGGAATCCAGGCGTGCATTACCCGGCGATCCTGAAGATCTGCACAGCCGCTATATTGAAGCCATGGTGAATGGTGTGATGATCGGCTGCCTCTATCTGCCGAACGGTAACCCGGCACCGGGACCTAAGTTTGACTATAAGTTGCAATGGTTTGACCGCCTGGCCGCTCATGCCCTGGATCTGCTTAACCAGGAGATACCGGTGGTTTTATGCGGCGATTATAACGTGATGCCCACCGAGCAGGATGTTTACAAGCCTGAACGCTGGCTCGACGATGCCCTGTTCCGCCCCGAAACCCGTGCAGCGTTCCATAGCCTGTTGACGCAAGGCTGGACCGATGCCATTAGGAAATTGTATCCTACCGAAAAGATCTATACCTTTTATGATTATTTCCGTAATGCCTACGGACGTGACGCGGGCCTGCGCATCGATCATTTCCTGCTCAGTCCAAAATTAAAAGACCGGCTTAAAGCCGCCGGTGTAGACCGCCATGTGCGCGGCTGGGAAAAGACCAGCGATCATTGCCCCGTCTGGATCGAACTAACACCTTAACCCTATGCCCAACCTCTGTGGATATAAAGCGACAGGAAAAAGCCATAACGACGATACAGAGTGATCTTTGCGCAAAAAACATTTTGTCATCTTAACGCCATTATGTTTGTGTCTTTGAAATGTTTCAGGCACCTGCTCGTCTTAGCTGTATATGAAGAAACGAATCCTTGCCATTGTACTGCTATGGCTGATAATTGATACCTACTTTTTTACGGCGGTTGAAACGCTGACTCAAAACTCCTTTATATTCCTGGCCTACTGGTTATTTGACGCCTTACTGGCGGGTACTATCTTATTTAGTGTGATGACCAGGAAAACCAAACTCGTATCCTGGCTGATGGCGCTGATGCTGCTCTCTTTTGTACCCAAGCTGGTGGGCTCCATAGTTATGGTGCTCGAAGATTTCACCCGCGTGTTCCGGGGCTTCCCGCCGCGCAGCTATGGTGTAAGCGAGTTTGTGCTGATCTTAGCCGCGGTGCTTTTCGGGTTATTGCTGTTTGGCATTACGCGTGGGCGTCATTACTATAAAGTTCGGCGGGAGACACTTTATTTTGATGATTTGCCCGAAACCTTTGACGGTTTTACCATTACCCAGTTATCTGACATTCATTCCGGCAGTTTCAGCGATAGGCGGGGAGTACAAAAAGGACTTGACCTGGTTAACGCGCAAAATAGCGACCTGATCCTTTTTACCGGCGACCTGGTTAACAACACGGCGACCGAAATGGATCCATGGATACCGGCTTTCGCCGAATTGGAAGCACCTTATGGCAAATACTCGGTACTTGGTAACCATGATTATGGCGATTACATACAATGGGAAAATAAGGCGGCGCAACAAGCCAACCTAAACCGCCTGAAGCAGGTGCACCAGGAAATCGGGTTTCAGTTACTCCTTAACGAGTCTATGCCAATTCAGAAAGATGACCAGTCTGTAGCATTGATTGGTGTCGAAAACTGGGGAAAGGGTGGTTTTCATAAATACGGCGATCTCAAAAAGGCTACAGCCAACGTGCCCGACAACGCCTTCAAAATATTGATGTCGCATGACCCTTCGCATTGGGACGCAGTAACGCTTGGCCATCACCAGCCAATTCACCTTACGCTGGCAGGTCACACACATGGGATGCAGTTCGGCTTTGAATTATTCGGCTTTAAATGGAGCCCGATCAAATATGTTTACAAACAATGGGCGGGCCTTTACCAAAAAAGCGGTCTTTACCTGTATGTTAACCGGGGTTTTGGGTTCCTCGGTCTGAAGGGGCGCGTGGGCATCTGGCCCGAAATAGCAGTGCTCACTTTAAAACGTAAATCCTTAGTTTAGCGCGATGAGTCCCGTAACAGATCCTATGCTGCCCGCATCCTGCTTTGATTTTATGCGCATGCTGGCTGCTAACAATAACCGCGAGTGGTTTGCCGCATATAAGGATGCTTATCAAAAAGAGCTCGGCCTGGTGGAACACTTTGCCGACGCCTTGTTGAACGACCTTCAAACACATGATGTTATCGAAACACCTGCAGGTAAAAAAAGCCTGCACCGCATCTACCGCGACATCCGTTTTTCCAAAGATAAAACCCCGTTTAAAACAAACTGGAGCGGCGGTTTCCGGCGTGCCACCAAATACCGCCGTGGCGGTTATTATTACAACTTTGAGCCCGGTAACAGTTTTGTTTTGGGCGGTTTCCGGGGGCCAAACCCACAGGATTTAAAACGGATAAGAGATGATATTGCTTTTGATGCCAGGCCATTACGCAATATCCTCGGCAGTGCTGCTTTTATTAATACATTTAGTAAGCTGGAGGGCGAACAAATAAAGACCAGCCCTAAAGGTTACGATCCGACTCACGACGCCATTGATTTACTGCGTTACAAACAATTTCTTATCGTCAGGCGGTTTTCAGATCAGGAAGTTTTAAATGAAAATTTCTTCCGGGAGGTATGTTGGGCATTCAGGAACATGCGTCCGTTTTTTGATTACATGAGCGATGTACTTACAATCGATGTGAATGGGGGATATGATTAAGGAGCAGCACTGCCTGTAAAATTAATTACAGTGAAATGCCCTTGTTGGTTTCTTTGCCAATTCTTTTGTCCCTGTGCGAGATAAGCTCACATACCCTGATCGCGGATGCTTCAAAATCATCGTCGTCTTCCCTGATCATCTGCCAGCCTGAATCATGCATTTCACCATTGTCGAGCACAAAGCCGGTAATAGCTGGGATATCAAGTTTAAGACTTTCATGATGTTCTTTCGTGGTGGCAATCCATATTCCATTAAGGTTCAGGTTTTTGCTAAGCTTGCGCAGGATAAGTACTATCTTTTTATCCAGGTAGATATAATACATGCCAAACGTTTGTTTAACAACAACATCACGCGGCAAATAATCCAGTATAAAATCGTAAGGAATAGTCCGTGCCATAAGCTGTAAAGGTATAGCTTAATGAGATAACGAATACCATTAGCGGGAATTGATCGGTAAAATCGCGCTTCCTGTAAAGTATTCCAACCCCTTTTTTCGCTTGCCTAACTTTAAGTTATGAAGCTTAGCCTGGTCGGGTAAAAGCGATTGGACCGATTTCTAATATATATAGTAAATTCGTGTAAACAATGGCGTATGAAAATAGAATCTGTAATACCTGTTCTTTATTCCGATGATGTTTCGCGCAGCCTGACTTATTACACGGAGGTGTTGGGTTTTGAAGAAAAATGGACCTGGGATGATCCACCGACATTCGGTGGGGTGCTGACCGGTGATACTACTATTTTCTTTTGTAAAGGCAACCAGGGGCACCCTGGAACCTGGCTTTGCCTCAACGTGACTAATGTTGATGGATATTACGATGCCATTAAAGCAAAGGGCGCCGTAATCCTGGCCGTTCCCGAAGACAAACCCTGGTTTATGCGGGAAATGCTGGTGAAAGATCCGGATGGACATATCCTGCGGATTGGTCACAATACCAACTGTGATTAATGAGTTGACTATGCTACAAAACCGCGTCGATCCGCAAGGGAATATAATCAAAACGAGCGCCCGTGGCGCCTGGCTGGGTAACCGCGGGCAATTGCACGGCAGTGGTAAAACTATCCTGCGCCCCTTTAAACACCAGGCATGGATCATCTGCCTGCTGGAATTTAAGGGCAGGCACCGCGAGGTGATGTCGCCAAACCTTTGGACAGAATTATTCTTTCTGGATGAAGCTACAGCGTTTGCAGCCGGGCACCGGCCCTGCTTTGAATGTCGCCGGGATGATGCTAATCGTTTTAAAGCGGCCTGGCTCAACGGCAATCCCAAATTCGGGTTTGATAGCAAAGTACCTATCGCTAAAATAGACCAGGTTTTGCACGAGGAGAGGATAGCGAAAAACGGCAATAAAGTAACGTTTAAAACAACTATTGAGGGCTTGCCCGATGGTACCTTTATTGAACTGGATGGCCAGCCTTATATTTTAGCTGATAATCACGTTTATCGATGGACGCCTGCCGGCTATGACAAAAAGCAGCAATTGCCAAAAGCTACAGAAGTGACAGTGTTAACGCCCCAATCTACAGTTAACGCTTTCGGGGCCGGTTACAAGCCGAAAATTGCCATCAATTACTGAACTGTTTATTCCATCGTTCACCTAATTTTATAAATCTTTATCAAAATCCTGTAAAATTAAAACCTGTTGGCAGTGGTAATTTTGTGGTGTTGAAATATCAGCACCAATGGAAACACAACAATTACAATGCTACATTTCCCGTTACCTGGATGATATGCGTTTTCTGCGGATCAAGTGTTGAAACCATGATAGGTGCTCAAAAAAAGATAGAAAAAGCAAAGGGGATTCCAGAAATACAATCAATAAAGACTGCCTTCACCCTAAAATAACACAGCCTTGAAATATGCAGCAGTCGGTGCGATCATAATCTTTAATATTAATAATAATATCTATATGGAAACTTTCAAATTCAAAACAAATATACATTGTGGCGGTTGTGTTGTTGCTGTTACACCGGCTTTAAATAACCTGAAAGGGGTAGACAAGTGGGAGGTAGATACCGACAATCCTGATAAAATACTTTCCGTTCAATCCAATGCCGGAATATCATCAGCAGAAATCATCAGCGCCTTAAAACAAAAAGGATACAATGCCGAGATGGTTTAAACGTTAAAAGTCAGTATCCCCCAACGCCCGTGCTATCGATTTTTAATTGTAATACGTTTTGCGTAATTTTATAATATAATTACAGAATTCTATAAATACCTTATTCTGTAAGCTGATAACTTTGTTATCCTATGAAAAAAACAGCAATTCTTAGTATGGCAGCATTTTACCTGTTACTTACAACAGGGATGTTTGTTTGTATTGTGCATTGCGCTGCCGAAATCATGACCGAAAAATCACCCATGCAAATGGGGCATGCAAAGGCAAATGAGCATCAGCATAAAAAACACTGTACAGGCGGCGGTGATTGCGGCTGCTGTAAAAAACATGGCGAATATGTGATCAAGGAAAACCTGAAACCAGGATTTGATTACCAGTTTTCGCAGATAGCTGTTTTAGTTAATTACCCAATTTTGACCGGGTGGGGAGTGCATAAACTAGTGGTAAGCAATTACACCTGGACAGACAGCAAAGCACCACCAGGGAAATCCGGAAAAGCGCTTTCCATTCAATTACGCTCTCTTCAGATCTGATCAGGCTTAACCGCACCCATTGCGGACAGGACATCTATTGTCTTTGATTTACTATATAGCCTGAAGAAAAACATGACATTACATATTAAAAATATGGTTTGCGACCGCTGTATTATGGTTGTTCACCAACAGCTCGAAAACTTAAAACTGGAAGTTAGCAGTATAAGCCTGGGTGTGGTAACCATAAATCCTGAGCCGGACGAAAGTAAACTCACAGAAATTGCATCGGCCCTAAAGTTGCTTGGTTTTGAATTGATTGACAGTGAAAAAGATAAGCTGATTGAACTAATAAAGAACATCATCATCCGGGCGGTGCATTATTCAAACCTCGCCGAAAGTAATATTAATTTTTCAAGCTTGCTTGCCGGTAAATTAAACAGGGACTACGCTTATTTAAGCCGCCGGTTCTCGGAACATGAAGATACTACGATTGAAAAATATATTATTCAACAAAAGGTTGAAAAGGTAAAAGAGCTGTTGCAATATGGAGCGTTAAACCTGAATGAAATTGCCTGGCAAATAGGCTATAGCAGCAGCGCACATTTATCTGCGCAGTTTAAAAGTATTACCGGCATTACACCCAGCCAATTCAAATCCACAACAATCAATAGCCGCAAACCGATTGATAAATTATAGAATTAAATTCAAAAACATTTAAAATCATACATCATGAAAACCGTAAAAACATTGCTATTGGCTTTAACTTTAATAATAGCCTCTACACAGGCCAAAGCCCAGGAGCTTACCGGGGGCAGTGCCATAAATAATGTGGTAACCGCCTACCTGAGTGTTAAAAATGCACTCGTATCAGATAATAATGCCGTTACCCAAAGCAAAGCAAAAGATTTACTGGCAGCCATCACCGCTGTGCCAATGGGGAAACTAACCCCCGATCAGCATAAACTCTGGATGACGTATATGGAAAAACTACAGTTCGACAGCAGGCACATCAGCGAAAGTGCGGCTTTGGATCACCAGCGCGAACATTTCACCAGCCTGTCTAAAAATCTTTATGAAGTTGTTAAGGGATTAAAACTAAACAGCACGGTAATTTATGAGCAATACTGCCCCATGAAAAAGGCTACCTGGTTAAGTGAAACCGCTGCCATCAGAAACCCCTATTACGGCAAGCAAATGCTTACCTGCGGAAAAACCACGGAAACGCTTCCTGCGGCAACCAAATAGTTAACTAAATGCTGCCGGAGACGATCCGGCAGCTTATTTTACCATGAAAATATACATTCCATTTATACTGAATCTTTTCTTATCCGGATTGGCCTATGCACAGCATGGCGGCATGAAAATGAATGAGAAAGTAATGCGCAAACCATTTTATACTAAGATTGGAAAACGGGAGATTTATCATTTATATATAGCAGATACAACAGTTAACTATACGGGAAAACCAAGGCCGGCTATGGCTATTAACAGCAGTATACCTGCTCCAGCATTAGAATTTACGGAGGGTGATACCGCCGAGATCTATGTGCATAATGAAATGATGATGGAAACCTCTATTCACTGGCATGGGCTGATATTGCCTAACCGCTATGATGGTGTTTCTTACCTTACAACAGCGCCTGTTAACCCCGGTGAAACCCACTTTTATAAATTTCCCCTGGTGCAGCATGGTACTTACTGGTATCACTCACATACCATGACCCAGCAGCAAAGTGGGATGTACGGCGCTTTTATAATTCGCCCCAAACAACAAGTTACGCAAAAGGAATATACTTTACTGCTTAGCGACTGGACGAACGAAAACCCCGACCAGGTAGAACGATCATTACATAACCAAACAGATTGGTATGCCATACGTAAAGGCAGCACGCAAAATTATGCGGAAGCAATTGCCGAAGGTCACTTCAAAACAAAACTAACCAATGAGTGGAAGAGAATGGTTGCCATGGATGTAAGCGACGTTTACTACGATCGCTTTTTTAGTAATGGAAAGGCTATAAGTAAGGCTCCTCAGTTTAAAAAAGGTGACGAGGTAAAGCTGCATATTGTAAATGGCAGCTCATCCACTTATTTCTGGCTAAAATATGCGGGTGGCAAAATCACTGTTGTGGCCAATGACGGTGAAGACGTACAGCCGGTACAGGCAGACAGGCTGATTATAGCAGTTGCCGAAACTTATGATGTGGTAGTTACCATACCCAAAGATGGCAGCTACGAATTTTTAGCTACCGCCGAGGACAGGACCCGCGCTACATCCTTATGGTTAGGGAGCGGGCCCCAGGTGAAAGCAAAACCCTTGCCCAGGCTTAAATATTTTGAGGGGATGAAGATGATGAACGATATGATGGGTATGGACGGCAACATGAAAATGATGGATGGTATGGTAATGACCAACCAGGTGATGGACATGAACACGGTTATGTACCCGGAAATAAATGGTGATGATGCCATGAAAAAGGATACCGCTACAGGCAATAAGAAAATGGAAGATATGCCTGGCATGGACATGGGAAATAATGCCGACCTGGTAACCCTTAATTACGGCATGTTAAAAGCCGTTAAACCTACCAGTTTGCCGGCGGGGCCCATGAAATTGCTGCGTTTTAACCTTACCGGTAATATGAACCGTTATGTTTGGACCATCAATAACAAAACAGTTTCGGAGGCGGATAAAATCCTGATTAAAAAGGGCGAAAACGTGCGGATCATCATGTACAATAATACCATGATGCGCCACCCCATGCACTTACACGGCCATTATTTTAGGGTGTTGAACGGGCAGGGTGATTATGCGCCGTTAAAAAATACGCTGGATATTATGCCGATGGAAACGGACACTATTGAATTTGCTCCTACAGAAAGCGGCGACTGGTTTTTCCACTGCCATATTCTTTACCATATGATGAGTGGTATGGGGCGTATATTCAGCTATGAAAATTCGCCGCCAAACCCCGAGCTTCCCGATCCTGCCAGTTCCATAAAAAAGGTTTATGCTGATGACCGGCGATTTTTCGCGATGGCCAAAGTTGGTTTGGAAAGCAATGGCAGCGATGGAAATTTAAGTTTTGCAAATACCCGCTGGAAACTATCCACCATGTGGCACCTGGGAATAAACGGCACAAAGGGCTATGAAAGTGAAACCATGGTTGGCCGCTATTTTGGGCAGATGCAATGGCTGTACGGCTATGCCGGTTTTGATTATCACTATAAAAAAACAAATGAGCAGGAAAAGAACCTGTTTGGCCAGGTGAGTAATAAAAATAACAGGAAAACTGTAGTTGCGGGTTTGGCCTATACTTTGCCAATGCTGTTTGTTGCCGATGCAAGAGTTGATGGTAATGGCAAATTCAGGTTCCAGTTAGGCCGGGAAGATATACCGTTAGCCAGCCGTTTAAGGCTTACGCTTATGGGTAATACGGATAAAGAATACACGGCGGGTTTAAGGTATATCGTTACCAAATATTTTTCAGTGTCGGGCCATTATGATAGTGATATGGGGCCGGGCGGTGGTTTGACCCTGACTTACTAATTGCATTATCAGGAATATCAAAAATCGAAAAAAATGGAGCACCAAAGCGAAAAACGTATGGATATGGATCAAATGGACCACAAGCACATGCATCATGCCACCAAAACTTCCATGAGTATGGCCGGTCATGATCATCATGCCATGATGATTGCTGATTTCAAAAAACGGTTTTATGTAGTGCTATTTCTTACTATCCCCGTCATGTTGCTTTCTGCAATGATTCAGCAATGGCTGCACCTGTACATCAGGTTTGCCGGTTCTGGTTACGTGCTTTTTGCCCTTTCAACCATCGTTTTTATTTACGGAGGCTGGCCTTTTTTAACCGGATGGTTCAGCGAGCTCCGCACAAAGAATCCCGGTATGATGACGCTGATTGGTTTTGCCATTAGTGTGGCCTATGGGTACAGCGCAGCTACGGTATTTGGTTTAAAGGGAATGGATTTCTTTTGGGAACTGACAACACTGATCCTGATTATGCTGTTAGGCCACTGGATTGAAATGCGGTCTGTAGCGGGGGCCTCCCGCGAACTGGAATTACTGGTGCAGTTAATGCCCGCGGAAGCTCACCTGTTTAAAGGAGATGTTACCGAAGACGTAAGAACGGACAGCTTAAAAGAGAATGATGTTATTTTAGTTAAACCTGGTGAAAAGATAGCCGCCGATGGCATGATTGAAGATGGCGAAAGTTATTTGAATGAATCCATGCTGACCGGAGAATCGACGCCTGTACGGAAAACTAAGGGGCAGGAAGTAATTGCAGGATCGGTAAATGGCAATGGAGCTTTAAAAATAAAGGTGACACACAGCGGAGAAGATTCCTATTTGTCAAAGGTGATCACACTGGTTAAAAACGCGCAGGATGCTAAATCCAATACACAATTACTGGCTGATAAGGCTGCCCGATGGCTAACTATTATTGCCCTGCTTGCTGGTATTGGCACTTTTGTTTTTTGGCTGGCAGACGGAAAAGAGTTGGCTTTTGCGATGGAAAGGATGGTAACCGTTATTGTTATTTGCTGCCCTCATGCTTTAGGTTTGGCTGTCCCGCTGGTAGTTGCCAAATCCACTTCGTTATCGGCACAGCATGGCCTTTTGATCAAAAATCGTACTGCTTTTGAAAATTCGCGCAAAATCACAACAATTGTATTTGATAAAACAGGTACGCTTACTTTCGGCAAATTTGAAGTATCGAAAGTAGTGTCATTAAATAAAGAGCTGAACGAAAAGGATATTATTCGGTTGGCCTCCGCATTGGAACAAAAATCAGAACATCCCATTGCCACCGGCATCCTGAAAAAAGGAAAAGATTGGTCTGTGAGTATACCGGCAGCAGAAAACTTTAACGCCATTACCGGCCAGGGTGTAGAAGCTACGGTAGAGGGCAGCAAAATAATGGTGGTTAGTCCGGGTTATTTGAAAGAACATAGCATTCAAGTCCCTGTTGGTTTTAATTCGGATGATACAGAGACAGTAATATTTCTGATGGTTGATAAAGCATTGACCGGATATATTGCTTTGTCGGATAAAATCCGACCCGAGTCTAAAGCAGCCATTCAAACACTAAGAGAAGAAGGTATCAAATCCATATTACTTACAGGAGATAACAGTAAAGTAGCTGGTAGTGTAAGTAATACTTTGGGTATGGATAACTTCATTGCCGAAGTATTGCCACATCAAAAATTAGAGAAGATAAAAGAGCTTCAAAGTAAAGGTGAGTTTGTAGCCATGACTGGCGACGGTGTAAATGATGCACCTGCATTGGCACAGGCTGATATTGGTATCGCAGTAGGTTCTGGCAGTGACATTGCCGCAGAAACCGCAGGGATTGTTTTGGTGAACAGCAATCCAAAGGATATAGTGAGTTTGATACTTTTTGGCAAAGCAACCTACCGCAAGATGATACAAAACCTGGCATGGGCAACCGGTTATAATGTTATAGCTTTGCCATTGGCTGCAGGTGTATTATATAACCAGGGGATTGTATTGAGCCCTGCGTTGGGCGCAGCTTTAATGACCGTAAGTACCGTAGTTGTTGCCATTAATGCAAGCTTACTAAAAGTAAAATCATCTACCCGTAATTAAACGGATTATTATAAAGATCATTCACAACAATTAAAATTCCTTATCACCAATTTCACTGGTTGGCAGTTTTAATTTGCTGGTGAACTTGTTTAAATTAAAACTGAGATTTATCAGGAACACATCTGTTTCATAAATATAATTTGTAGATGTATAAAAGTTAGGCCCGGAGGTAGTAATACGTTGTTTACTGGCTCCCAACATCCCTAAGTTTATGTTTTGCCACTGTAGTGAAGCTGATAGACGACCGTTAATAAAAGTTTTTTTAACCGAAGTGCTTGGTACAAAAAACTGCGAGTCTTCTCCCTGGGCAGTTGGACGCCTGGACAGGTAATTTACATTTCCCTGTAAGCTTAAAGTATGGCTTAGTTGAAAGCTGGTGTTGGCATTGATGGTATAAGCCCAGTTCTTGTTGGCTATGGTAGTAGGCGTATCCAAAATTTGTATGTTGCCATTAATTTTATAATTATAAATATTGGCGCCAATATAAAGGCTCCACCATTTAACGGGTTGTAAATTTGTACCGGCCTCCAGGCCAAATAAACGGGCATTGCCCGCGTTGGTATACACCCGGTTAAGTATCGTATCGGCATAAACACTGTTTAGCCGCTGAATAGGGTTTTTAATGTGCTGATAATAGAGTGTAGTAAAAAAGGAACCTTTGGTAAAATTTCTGATCAAACCTAACTCGGCGAGGTCAATAAATTCAGGCAGCAGGTCGGGATCGCCCTCTTCCAATGTTTCTGAATGTTCACGTTCGGGAATAGGGTTTAGTTCTGAGTTTGTTGTACGGTTAATACGTTTACTATAGCCGGCCTTTATTTTCCAGCTATCGGTAAGGCTATACAACAAACTGGCCGAAGGAAAAAAATTTGACAGGTTAAGCCGGTGAACATTAGCATCGTAGGAAAGCGCGACCGAGCGTGTAGCATATTCATAACGTAAGCCACCGTTGTATTCAAGTTTTTGTATTTTCCCCGAATATTGTGTGTAAAAAGCATTAATTTCATTCTCCGCATGAAGATTTCCCTGGAAACGTGCTGCATCCGGCTGAGAGGTAGCAGGCGTAACAAGGTAATCAAACTGGCCGTCCTGCGTGTCATATCTTAACTGGTACCCGCTTTCCAATTTCCCTTTACCAATGTTAACTCCATAATCAAGCTTAAAACGATAACCACTGATTGGCCTTTTGTAGGGGTTGTATACATATTGTATAGTATCGGTTGTATTGGGGTATTTTAAATTCCTGTTTTTGGTGTTGCCAAACAAATTGGCGTGCTCATAAATAATGCCGGCTGTAAGGGTTGATTTACTGTTGAAGGTATGGGTATAATCAAAATTTGCCAAAGCAAAATCACCTTCCTTGGTCTGCAGATTTGAGTTGTAATAGGTGGTGCTTTTTATTAGCGCATTGTCATTTAGGTTTGATGTGGTATTGTTGTATAAAAGGTCGGCCCGGCGGGCCTGGTATCGTTTGCCTATCAGCAATCCGCCAGAAAGTACATTGTTTTCATCAGCAGTGTAACTTATGGTAGCACGGCCTGCATAATTATACTTTATAAAACTTCGTTCTCCGTTTGATGGAAACCTGGTAATGGTGTTGTTAACAAAGTTTTTTGTATATGCCTCACCTTCGCGATAACCGGCATTATCGTTCCGGTTATAATTCCCGCCAACAGAAACAGCCCATTTATCTCTTTTGTAATTAAAGGTAAGGTCGCCTCCAAATCTCAGCGGCTTTTCTTTGTTGCCGTAATCGGTTGTGCTGGGTAAGCCGCCCTGAATATTAGCTGCAATGGTTATGCCATCGTTTGCACCTTTCTTAGTAATGATATTGACTATGCCACCCCTGCCATCCGGATCATATTTAGCAGATGGGGCGGTAATTAGTTCGATGTTGGCAATAACATTGGCCGGCAATTGCGATAAAACGGTTTGGGCATCGGTTAGCACAGGCTTGCCATTTACCAATACCATAAATGCCGTTGAGCCGCGAACGCTGATCTCTCCCTCGCCGTTTACCGCAACAGCGGGTAGATTTTTCAGCACATCAATAGCCGAGCCGCCCCTGGCCGATTCAAATTGTCCCGCATTGTAACTTTGTTTGTCAATTTTGTTTGCGGCATTGGCAGCCTGCCCCGAAACCTTTACTTCGCTCAGCATTTTATTGCCCGGGCTCAATAGCACCTGGCCTAAATCCAACTGCTGCCCGTTTACAACAGATACAGGCTTGATGTATTTAGTTGTGTAGCCAATGAAAACGACTTTAAGCCGATAAGTGCCCGCCGGAATATTAACCAGTTGAAATTCGCCATTGCCTTTGGTAACCGTTCCGGCCACGAGGGATGAATCTGAGAGTTTAAATAAGGCTGCACTTGCATATTCTACCGGCAATTTACTTTGGCCATCGGTTACATGACCTTTAATAGAGGCGACCTGGGCAAACAGGTTAAGTTTTAGAAAAAGAAGCGTAAGAAAAACAAATGCAGATCTATTCATAACAGCCCTAAGGTAAACTGCAATAATAAAAATATTTAACCCTGTGCTACGGTAGTTTGCTCATCATTCAAGGTATAATTAGTGCTTTTATTAGCGCTGATTAGTGCAAGTTCCCGGTATTGGCCAGGGGTTAGGTTAGTATTTGCTTTAAAAAATTTAACAAAATGAGATGTATCGGCAAACTGCAGATAAAGAGCAATTTCTTTGATTGACTGGCCTGTAACTGCCAGCAAGGTTTTTGACTCCAACAGGATGCGTTCGTTAATGATTGCAGATGGAGTTTTACCGCTGATTTGTTTGCAGATTAAATTCAATTGCGCAGTTGAGATATTTAAAAGGCCGGCATAATCCTGTACCTTATTTACCCGTTCGTAATTTTCATTGATCAGGTTTTTAAACTGGTAATAAACTGCCTGGAAAGGTTTTTCACTTACAGGAGATGAGTAAGAGGAGATCTTAAGCAGAACGAGATGCAAATAAGCTTTCAACAATTTTAAGTTTGTTGTATCATGATTGTAATCGCTGCAAAAGGTATCTGTTAATTGGAAAAAGCCAACGGGATCTGATACGGTGATGCAGGTATTCAGCTGGTAAATAATGGCCAGATCCTCTTTGCTTAATAGTTCCTCCCTGAAAAGTATCACATATCCTTTAGGTATTTGCGAAAAATTCCAGCAATGCGTTTGACCTGGTTTTAAGAAATAAACAGTTGGTGGCAAAACATCAAAAGTCTGATCGTCAATTACGTGATAACCGGCCCCCCGGCTCAATATTATTAACTCAAAATAACTGGCATGCTTATGCGGAACTGTCGGCTTGATCACTTCTTTAAACAGACTGATCTTTAAAACCTGGTCGGCTTTTATTTTGGATTTAACTGGGATGCCGTTCATAATTGTAACGAAGGTAACAATTGTGTTTTTTAATCATCTGATTTCAAAAAATCATCATCAATAATCAACAGCTTTATCGCTTTATTGGATAAAGAGTTATTCGCCACCCTCTTCGCTCTGTATAGCCTGACAAAAGATTAAGGCAAGCTTTAAGCCTTCGGCCTTAAGCTTTAAGCTTTTTTCCCCTTGCTCTTTTTTGCTATTTTATTAAACTGTAAAGCCAATGCTATCCAATGTTCAAACTTTTTGCCGGCATGCACGTCATCCCCGTCTACCCAAACAAAATCCTTCATTACGCGGCTGCCGTGAATCATCTGGCGGCAATCGCCGGTTTCTAATTCAATTGCAGCCTGATCCCGGCCAATACGACAAAGCAGGCCATTATCGCGGATGCAGATACACATTTTATCATCAACCATAAAGCATAAACCCTGGAACATTTTTACCTCCTCAACCACCGGTTGATGGATCAGGGCTTCGCGTACCCGGTTAACCAATTGTTCGTTATAAGCCATATTGATATAATTGAATATATAAAAATAGGGAAACCGAATTTCAAACCAATTGTTCAATGTCTTTATTGATCCTGCTTTTTTCGCTGCCGGTTTTGGCAAGTTTTAGTGCCGTTTGCAAATGGCTAATGGCTATTTGTTTGTCCACATCTTTATAGAGGTGCCCCAATAAAACATGATATAGATGGTTATCGGTAAGCTTTAGCTTTTCGGCTTCAATTATTGCTTCCTGTTTGCCACGGGATTTATATAAGGCATAGGTGCGGTTCAGCGCAACGGCAGGTGAGTAGGCAATTTGCAGCAGGCGGTTGTACAGCTGTAAAATGCTTTCCCATTTTTCGGTAGTATCATCCTTAATGGTGTGCCAGTAAGCTATCGCGGCTTCAAGGTGGTATTTTTTTATTTGATTACCCCTGGATGCCAGGTTGAGATAGTGTTTCCCTTTTTCAATCAGTTCTTCATTCCAAAGATTGGTATCCTGGTCATCATAGCGGATCATTTCACCATGCTCATCAGTACGGGCATCAAAGCGCGACGAGTGGAAACACATCAGCGCCATCAGGGCATTTGTTTCGGGCAGGTTGGTAGTCTCGTTTTCTATCAGCAGGTAGTTAAGGCGCATGGCCTCTAAACAAAGATCCCTGCGCAGTGTTGTATCTTGGCTGGTAGAATAGTAGCCTTCGTTAAACAATAAATACAAAGTAGTTAAAACAGTTTGCAGCCTTGCATTGATCTCGGCTGCAGCCGGAAACTCAATTTTAACCTTTTGCTCCCTCAGTTTTTCCTTCGCCCTGAATAAGCGCTTGTTGATAGTTGTTTTGTTTGATAAAAAAGCATCGGCAATTTCATCAATCCCAAACCCGCAAAGAATGCGTAACGCCAGGCTAATTTGTGCTTCGGTAGCCAAAACAGGCTGGCAAATGGCAAACATCAACTGCAGCTGGCTGTCCCTGATATGCTCTTCAGACAGGTCAATTTCAAATTCCGTATAATCCTGGTGTGCAAATTGAAGTATAGGTGCAACCTTTTGGTCAAAGATCTTGTTTCGCTTTAAGTGGTCTTTTGCCCTGTTGCGGGCTACCGCGTAAAGCCAGCCTACCGGGTTATCTGGCAAGCCTTTAAGCCCCCAGGTTTCGGCGGCGCTCAAAAAAGTTTCACTGGCTATATCCTCGGCAATTTCGGGGTGTTCAAAACCGAAATGCTTATAAAGTACCGATACTATTTTGCGGTATTCGGTACGGAATAGATGAGGTAATAGTTCAGTTTTGTTCATTACAGGTAAAATGCCACCTCCGGCAGCCGGAGGTGGCCAAAATTATTTACATTTCCATCGGTACAATCTGGCGTACTTCTACATTGCCGCCAACACGCAGGATTGGGCAGCCTTTAGATATCTCTGTAGCTTCCTCCAATGAATCGGCTTTGATGATAGAATAGCCACCTATCAATTCCTTAATTTCGACATAAGGGCCATTGGTAACCACCTCGCCGGGCCTCACCACAGAGCCGGTATCACCATACAGGCGGTTTCCATTGGTAACCAGTTTGTTTTGCGCGGCAATGCTGCCCAACCAGTCCATCCATAATTTCATGGTGCTTTGCATTTGCTCTGGCGATGGTTTTTCTGCACCAGGTGCTTCAACTTGTCTGAAGATCAATAAGAATTCGTTCATGATGTTTTAAATTTAATGATTAAAGCCATAAGACGATTGGTTTTTAGGAAATAGGACAATGCAGGTAAAAAATATTAAACAGGGCAATTGGCGGTTCAAGATACATCAAATTTGCAATTGATAAATCTTTTGATTTAAATGTAGCATTTTACAATAGCCTGTATCTAAAAAGGCATAAAGCAACAAAGCATGTCGTTCGAGGAGATCTACCATACTTACTATAACAAGATATTCCGCGTATGCATGGGGTACATGAATGATCATGACCGGGCCCGGGATGTTACACAGGAAACTTTTATTACAGTGTGGCAAAAGCTGGGGCAGTTTCGTAACCAATCGGCCATCGGCACCTGGATCTTCCGGATCGCATCAAATCATTGCCTGCGTCAGCTGGAAAAACAAAATCGCATGCCTCCGGGCGAAATGCCTTTTGAGCTGGAAGATAAACCACCACCCGATACCGAAAGCCAGGTGAAGCTGCTGTACAAATACATAGCCGAACTGCCCGAGATCGACCGCATCATTATCTCGCTTGAGCTTGAAGATATCAAACAAACCGAGATAGCCAGTATTACAGGTCTTTCCGAAACCAATATCAGGGTAAAAGTTTACCGAATTAAAGAAAAACTCGCACAAAAATTCAAAAAGTATGAGCAGCAATATTGATTTTAAAGTGCTTTGGCATCAACAGCCTGACGCCGGAAAGCCCGATATAAACACGGTGATTAATAAAGCAATGGATTTGAAGCGTAAAACCAGGAATAAATTAATATGGGCTAACCTTACGTTAACCATAATTGGTATTATCGTAATTATAATTGGTGTTAAGTTAGATACCCTTGTACTTACCACCACAGCAGGAATTATCCTGATCATTTTTTCTATAGCTTCTTTTATTTTAGTAAGTAGCGGTTTGTACCTCAATCTGTTTAAAAGTCACCCAGAGGCTGATACATTTACTTACCTGGCCGAATTGGTTGCTATACAAAAGAGACAGTATTTCATCCAAACCAGGGTGTTAAACCTGTACTTTTTGTTTTTGGGCCTGGGGCTGTCATTGTATATGATCGAATCTGCCACAAAACTGAGTGCTTTATGGGGCAGTGTGGCCTACATATGCCCGTTTGTGTGCTTAGCATTAGTTTATTTTTATATAACCCCCAGGGAGTTTAAAACGCAACAAGCCGAAATGAACGCTACAATACAGAAACTGCAGGCTATAAATGACCAATTGGTATTATTAAAAGAGGGAAAGTAAGCCGTTAATTATTAATGCTGGTGTTGAATTAAGCATTGGTTTGAAACAAATTCAATAGCTTTACATCTAAATACCATGGAAGGTCAAAAAATAACTCAGGCAATAGCAACTTTATTTAAAGCAATAGATGATCGTGACTGGCTGTTGGGGCTAAGTGTATTGGCAAAAGAAACTTTTCTGGATTATTCGTCGATGAACAATACAGAACCATCTGTGCATAACCATGAACAGGTAATTGATGCATGGGAATCTTTTTTACCCGGATTTGATAGAACCCAACACCAGCTTTCGGAATTTAAGGTACAGCTGCACGGTCATGAGGCCGATGTGTTTTATGTTGGCAAAGCAGATCATTTTATTGGCGACGAGATTTGGACAACAATTGGCAACTACAACACCCGGCTGGAGAAACAAAAGGGTACATGGTTAATAACTTACCATAAACTAACCTACGATAGGCAAAGCGGTAATACTAGTCTGCCAAAGCTGGCTCATCAAAAAATAACCGCAATGCGTAATAAGCAGTAAGCTGCTGTTTGAATTTTGTAAGTTTTGGTTTGATATTGATAACCTCCCGGTCTTATTGCCAGTTTAAATTTGTATCAACAAAAACAAAAAACCTATGGAATACAGAAATTTAGGGAACACAGGCGAAAAATTATCGGCCATTGGCTTAGGCTGTATGGGGATGAGTTTCGCTTACGGTCCTGTTGATAATGAGGAATCATTAGCCACACTTAACCTTGCGCTCGATCTAGGTATAAACTTTTGGGATACTGCAGACATGTATGCCAATGGCAAAAACGAAGAATTGATTGCCAAAGTACTTAAGCAAAACCGCGATAAGGTATTTATAGCCACCAAATTTGGTTTCAGGTACAGGGATGTCAACGCGCCGTATTCGGGCAGCGGGAGTTCAAATGTGTATTTCGATGGCTCGCCGGCTTATATTAAAACCGCGGTTGAAAAAAGCCTGAAACGGTTAGATATCGATACTATCGACCTGTACTACGCCCACCGCGTTGACCCCAACATACCCGTTGAGGATATGGTAGGAGCGATGTCCGAATTGGTGAAGGAAGGTAAAGTACGTTACCTTGGCTTATCAGAAGCTTCGGCAGCAAGTATCCGTAAGGCCCACGCTATTCATCCTATTGCTGCACTGCAAAGTGAATACTCATTGTTGAGCCGCGATGTGGAGCACGAAATATTGCCTGTGTTGCGGGAGTTGAACATATCATTAGTGCCATACAGTCCGCTGGCCCGTGGTTTGGTTACCAACACCGTGAGCAAGGATGATTTGGCTGCTGACGATTTCCGCCGGACGCTGCCGCGTTTCAGTGACGATAACTGGGATAACAACCAAAAGCTTGCCGATGCTTTTGCCGATATGGCGCAGCAAAAGAATGTTACACCAGCCCAACTTGCTTTAGCCTGGGTATTGGCGCAGGGCGATGATATAATCCCCATCCCCGGCACCAAAAAACGCAAGTACCTGCAGGAAAATGCCGGAGCAGTTGATATTAATTTATCGGCTGCAGATCTGCAGGATATAGGCGACCTGTTAAAAAAATACCCTGATACAGGCCAGCGCTATACCGAGGCATCTTTGAAAATGACCAACCTGTAGTTTATCGGGTTTTAACGAATATCAGCCAATGAAAGATCATCATTACAAAGCCAACATCAGCTGGACGGGTAATACGGGGTTGGGAACAAAGGATTATCGTTCTTATGAACGCAGTCACACTATCAGCATTGAGGGTAAGCAGGATATTTTAGGTTCGTCGGATCCGGCATTTAGGGGAGATAAATCCTGCTATAGCCCGGAGGACCTGTTGCTTTCATCCATATCTGCGTGTCATATGCTGTGGTACCTGCACCTTTGCACCACGGTTGGTGTTGTTGTAACTGCTTATGAAGATAATGCAGAAGGTACCATGGTTGAAACAAGCGATGGCGGCGGCTATTTTTCCGGGGTGATATTAAAGCCATTGATAACATTAAAGGATGCAGCGATGCAGGCTAAGGCTGATGAGCTGCACCATGAGGCAAATAAATTGTGCTTTATTGCAAACTCGGTTAAATTTCAGATACTACACGAAGCACAGTACCAGGTAGTGGATTAATATTCTCAATTTTTTCATCTAAAAGTTTCAGGATTTAATCCGCAGTTCAAATGAAACACCCTGATTTGTTCTTGACGTAGGTTGACCAAATGAAAGACATCCCCGTACATCAGCTAAAAGAACGTGGCACATCGGGACTTGGAGATTGAGCGTTTCCCGGAAGGAGATATACCTAAAGAGGATGAACCGCTTGGTGCCAACGGTAACGATCATTATATTTTTGTTGTATGGGGGGCAGCATCGCTGATGATTGATTTTTATGAGATTGAGTTAACAGGGGTATCCTTCGGGCCAGATTAAGGTGCGGGTTTTTGGGGATTAAGCTTTTTGAATACATCGGCTAATATTTTCACAGCTTCTTCCAGTTCTTTGGGGTTGAGTGATGCGAACCCCAGCCTCACGTATTGGTGATTCTGGCTGTTATCATAAAAATAATCCTTACCATTATTGATGGTAAGCCCCATGGCAGCGGCTTTTTCGGCAACATCTGCAGGTTTTATGTCATCAGGGTATTTTACCCAAACCGCAAACCCCCCATCCGGTATCCTGAAACTTACCTGATCGCCAAGGTATTCTTTTAATAAAGCGCAAAGGATATCCCGCCTTTCATGGTATAATTTATTTGCCTTTTTAAGGTGCCTGGTTATATCCCCATTTTTCAACAGGTTGGCTATGCCCTCCTCCAGTAAGTGTTCGCCTTGCCTGTCAATCAGTTTACGTAGGCGGGTAGCCTGCACAATCAGGTTTTGCGGTGCTATCATAAATCCTATTCTTATGCCAGGCGCTATGGTTTTGCAAAATGAACCCACATAAACTACGCTACCATAATAATCGGCACTTGCTAACGGTAATATGGGGCTGCTGGCATAATGAAAATCATAATCGTAATCGTCCTCAATAATGGCAAAACGGTATTTGCGGGCCAGATCAAGCAGGCGGATACGCCGGTCGGCACTTAAAGTTACCGTAGTAGGGCGGTGGTGGTGAGGGATCACATATACCAGTTTTACCTTTTTCTTCCGGCAGATGTCCTCAACTACATCCAAATCAATACCATGCTCATCGACAGGCGCTAATAATAATTTGGCGCCAGTTTGCTCAAATACTTCATTGGCGCCAGGGTACCCGGGATCGGCAGCAATTACCACATCATATTTACTCAACAGGATCTGGGCGGCCAGGTAAATAGCCATCTGCGCACCTTTGGTAACCAAAATATCCGCTGGCGTAACTTGTAAGCCCCGCGTTTCGCCCAGGAAACGGGCCAGCTCGGTGCGCAGGTTTACCGAACCCTGCTCCGGACCGTAAGTTAAATACTTTTGAGTGAATTGATAATTGGCAAAGCGCCTGTATTCTCTCACCAGTAATTCAACCGGCGCCATCCTTGTATCCGGGAAACCATCATCAAATACAAGGGGGCGATATTTATTCTCCACAAACAGATCAGGATAGGGAACCTTCTCATCCACTTCAAAAAAGGTTTTATCGGGATAAGTGTTTTTCTTCAGCGCCTGATTGATAGGTCGTGGTGATACAACAGGCAGGTTCCCGGCTACAAAAATGCCTTTCCGCGGGTAAACATCCACCCAGCTTTGGGCATATAATTCGTTGTAAGCGGCCACTACGGTTTTACGGTGAACCTTTAGCCCAGCTGCAAGCAATCGGCTGCTGGGCAGTGCAGACGCCGGCTTTAAGGCGCCCTGCCTGATGTGCCTTATAATGCTGTTGGTTATCTGCAGGTAAACGGGTACCTGCGCATCCTTATCTATGTGTATTAACCCGGCTGTAAACAACATGTTGGACTACCTTGTTTGTGTTTTCTGGACTATAAAGGTAGGCCAATGGATGTGTAATTTTATATCAGCAAATAAAAAAATATGCAGCTCATTAAAAACTATTCATTCCCATCCATCGCTTTGCGAGGTACCCTGGCAACAAGTTACCTATGGGAAGTAGCCGATCGCCTGGGTTTTTTTGGTGCCCACGGGCAACCTCACGTAGGCTGGGGCGACTGGCAACACTTTATGACCTATGCCCGCCAGGTTATGAACTTTTTACCCGAAGCAATTATACCAACACTGGCAGTAATAGCCACCGTTGGCGAAGCTACTATTGGGATATTATTATTGGTTGGTTTATTTACGCGGATCGCTGCATCCCTTAACTGCCTGCTCAGCCTGGCTTTTGCACTATCCATGGCCATATCCGGTGGCCTTGAATCGCCGATAGGTTATTCTGTTTTTACAGTAAGCGCTGCAAGCCTGTTGCTGGCCACCCTGCCAGATTATAAATGGAGCATCGATTCATTATACACAAAAACTAAAAACAATCATGACACAAATTAAGC
Organism: Mucilaginibacter sp. P5_A4; assembly: GCF_056400605.1. Lineage (NCBI taxonomy): Bacteria > Pseudomonadati > Bacteroidota > Sphingobacteriia > Sphingobacteriales > Sphingobacteriaceae > Mucilaginibacter > Mucilaginibacter sp. P5_A4. The sequence goes on from NZ_JBFUKX010000003.1 coordinate 60,645, forward strand.
AACAAAAAACACCTGCATTACTGGTAATAATAGCGTTTGCAACAGTTTATATAGTATGGGGTTCAACCTACTTTTTTATACAAATGGCAGTGCATGGCTTTCCTCCAATGCTGATGGGAGCATTGAGGTACACTGCCGCCGGCCTGTTAATGCTTGGCTGGTGTGCTTTTAGGGGCGATAAGATCTGGGTAAAAAAGGATGTGGTCAATTCTGCAGTAAGCGGCTTGCTTATGCTATTTTTAGCTACAGGGATAGTGATCTGGGTTGAGCAAACTTTGCCCAGCGCCATGGTTGCCATTACGGTTTCTGCCGGGCCCATCTGGTTTGTAGCATTGGATAGGCTTAACTGGCGTACCAACTTTAAGAGCAAGGCAACCATTGGTGGCCTGATAATTGGTTTTGCCGGTGTAATACTGTTGTTTGGCGAACAGGTAAGCAAAGCTCTTGCGGGTAGCCCCCATACTTCAACCATTTTGGGTGTTGCATTGTTAGTTTTGGGGCCGATAGCATGGTCGGCAGGTTCATTATATTCAAAACGGAAAGCAAGCAGTGCCCCGGCACGTTTAAATACAGCATGGCAAATGATTATTGCGGGTGTTGCCTTCTTGCCTGCAGGTGTAATACATCATGAATTTAACGGTTTTAGTTTGATGAGTGTACCTACATCATCATGGGTGGCCATAATTTACCTTATCGTGTTTGGGTCTATCGGTGCATTTAGCGCTTATATATGGCTGTTGCAGGTTAAGCCGGCAACGCAGGTAAGTACCCACTCTTATGTAAATCCGGTAATTGCGGTTCTTTTAGGTGTATTGTTTGCCAATGAGCACATCTCATTATTGCAGATTATTGGCCTTGTTGTTATATTATTGAGCGTATTACTCATAAACCTGGCAAAATACCGTAAAGCAAATACCCGGCAAAATGTTATACCAATCACTGGTTTAAAGGAAAACGACCTAATGGTAAAGGCTTGTTAAATATGTTATATAGTAACCTGTAGGTTAACAGCCTCGTTTATTTACAGGTTACCTAATGAATTCCACAGGTTTGGATTATCTCTTATATACGTTAACTGCTCAATAACTTCCTCAACTTCAGCTACACTTAATGATCGTTCACCGGCAGTGTACGAGAATACATTAGCTGGTTCTTCAAAAGCAATAAAACCTAAGTAATCAGGATCATTAATTTTATCGAGGTGCAAACTACTCTCTTTGTTAAAGCTTTGGTTTGGGTCGCCTTTAGCCCTGTCAATGAATAGGCTATAGGTATAACTAATTACCGGGTGACCATTTAAGTGCGCCTCAGTATCAGGTATAGCCATTAAATGGAGATGGCTTTTTAGCGTAAAAAAGAGCGGTTTCATAATTGGTTATTAAAGTTAACCTTTTAATTTCAAATTGTTAAAAGTATCATGGCTTTTATTTGATGATGAGCAACCGGGGAAATCGCTGTCGTAATTGCACCCACAAAATGTCAGGTATAGCCATTGTAGGTTGTGGTAATCATCCTTAAATTCGGATATTAAAAAAGACATTTATATGGAAAGCGCAAATAATCAGAATAATGAAAATGCCGAACGCATTAGTATCATCGAAACTACAAAAATGATTGAGGCCAAATATTCGCACCTTGATGGTTCAACGTTTGTGATGTTAAAAATGAGCAAAGCGAGTTTTAACGATGTTGACCTCAGCAATTTGAAAATTGAAAACGCCAATTTAAGTGATCTTGAAATTGAAGGGGCACAATTGGGCGGCGCTTATATACACAACATCGGTATGCCACCCCAAGGACATCCTGCTTATGATGAAAATGCCAGGCAACGTCCCCTGCGTTTTGAGGATTGCGAACTGGAAGGCAGTACAATAACCAATTGTAATCTTAAACAAGTGGCTATTACCCATTGTAATACAGAGGGGATGACTATAAATGGTATTTTAGTTGATGAGTTGCTAAAAAATTACAAGGGATAAAATATTTTTAATAAATATGGTACTATGTATTGTATAGTACTGTGTTTTGTATTAGCTTTGTGATGACATTGACGCATTAACAATTATCATCATGAAAAAAATACACCTATTAATTGCTTTGGCAGGGCTATTAACCCTGGCAACAGCTTGTCGCTTTGGCGGAAGACATACTACCATTGTGGAGAACAATAATGGTACCATCGTGAAAATAGAATACGGCGGAAAAACCTATTTTACTGAAGATGGAAAAGGCATCAAAAGCATTTCGCCACATGGTTATGTAAAATTTAGCCGTAACAGCGATGACTTTGTGGCCGAAGACGATAATGGCCGGATAGTTTATGAAATAAATGGTGGTGGTAAGCAAACGCACCTTGATGAGGATGGGAAGGCGTTTTTAGCCCGGGCAGTTAAGGAAATGATTAAAAGAGGGCATAATGCCGACGGGAGGTAATGCTCAATTTGAAGATTTGTTAATTTGAAGATTTGAAAATGGATCCTTTGAATCCTGTTAAAAAAGCTGGTGATTGATCTTTCCGGTTTTTTATTTTGGTTTAATTTTTAAGTTGCTATTTATTTTCAAATCGTCAAATCACCGGATCTTCAAATTAAAATTGTTAAATTGAGCATATGAAAATATTTGTCAGCATCGTATTTGTATTGTTAATATATTTATTTAACCCGGGTTTGGCCCGCGCACAATCAGTATCGGTGGATGCCCCTAAAAACACAGGTCAAACCTTAAAGATAAGCCGTAACAAAATTGATTCCCTTGACAAAAAACTGATAGAATTACTGGGAGAGCGGGAGAAGGTTGTTAAAGAGATTGGTGTTTACAAAGCCAAAAACAATATCCCCCCGCTACAAACCGACCGCTTTAAACAAGTACTTGAAAAAGCCATTGAGGCCGGCAAACAGGAAAGCTTATCAGAAACCTTTGTTATCGAATTAATGAACGCCATCCACAAGGAAAGTTTGYGGATAGAGGAGGAGATTAAAAACCAATAAATAAAAGCCTCAACTCATCAAAAAGTCATAAACCGGCTTTCTAAAGTGTATAAATTACACAATGTAGTTTACCGTATCAAAACATTTCTTCGGTAATATTAATAATTATGAAACTAACTGATTATGAGCCATATTTGTTGTTATTTGTTTGGTATTAAACCGTATCATTTAGCCAACAAGTAGTTATAAATCAATTATTTATAGCCTTTCTTATTTGCTTTATTCAAATTAACTTTCTTAATTTGGGATACCGGAACCGCTTTCTGATCAGCGATGTTGCCTGYCGGAGACCAATTAAGTTAAACCATGAATAAAAAAATATTACTCACTTGTTTTATTGCAGGTAGCTTGCTGCAGGCCGGTTGGGTAAATGCCCAGGTAAAAGCGGTGTTCTCTGCCAAAAATAAGAATGTAAAGGTTATTGTTTCTGATAACGAAGCGGGAGTTAAATTTAAAACCACCGAGACGTTAAAGTTTACCGATAGCCCGCAACCTGGCGAAACAGAGGTTGCTGTTTTTGTTGATCCGGCAAAATCATTCCAAACCATGCTGGGTATTGGCGGTGCATTAACAGATGCCGCTGCCGAAACCTTTTACAAACTACCTAAAGACAAGCAAAAAGAGTTTTTAATGGCCTATTATGATAAAGATAAGGGTATTGGCTATACATTAGCCCGTACCAATATCCAAAGCTGTGATTTTTCGAGCGATAGCTACAGCTATATAAAGGAGGGCGATGCATCGTTGAAAACATTTAACATCAGCCATGACAGGGCCTACCGCATACCTTTTATAAAAGCTGCAATGACCGCTGCCGGTGGTAAGCTTACTTTGTTTGCATCGCCATGGAGCCCGCCTGCATTTATGAAGGATAATAACAGTGTTTTACATGGAGGTAAGCTTTTGCCAAAGTACTATCAAAGCTGGGCAAATTTTTATGGCAAATTTATAAGGGCTTATGAAAATGAAGGTGTGCCTGTATGGGGGCTTTCGGTACAAAATGAACCTATGGCGTCACAAACCTGGGAATCATGTAAATACACCGCCGAAGAGGAACGTGATTTTGTAAAGAACTTTTTAGGCCCAACATTACAAAAACAAGGCCTGGCCAATAAAAAATTAATTGTTTGGGACCATAACCGCGATTTACTTTATCAACGTGCCAGTACTATATTGGAAGATCCGGCGGCGGCAAAATATATCTGGGGTGTTGGTTTTCACTGGTACGAAACCTGGACCGGTGCAGGGCAGCAATTTGAAGCTACCCGCCGTGTACATGAGGCATTCCCCAGTAAAAACCTGATTTTTACGGAAGGGTGCATTGAAAAATTCGACTTTGATAAAATTAACGACTGGTCGCTTGGCGAAAGGTATGGCCTTTCCATGATCAATGATTTTAATGCCGGTACTGTAGCCTGGACAGACTGGAACATCCTGCTTGATGAAAAAGGCGGACCAAATCATGTTGGTAACTTTTGCTTTGCACCGGTACACGCCGATCTGCGCAATGGTAGCCTAATCTATACCAGCTCATACTATTATTTGGGGCATTTCAGCAAATATATCCAGCCGGGTGCTAAGCGTGTAGCTGCTGTTGCCAGCAGAGATAAGCTTTTAACTACTGCTTACCTAAACCCTGATGGCAAGTTAGCCGTAATAGTAATGAATAAAACCGAAGAGAAAATTGAATATAGTTTATGGATAAAAGGTAAAGCTGTGAAAACAACCAGCCAGCCGCACTCCATAACTACCCTCGTAATAGAATAAAAGACCTTTTATAATCAACTAAATCTCAGATGTATGGTGGATCATTTATGGTCCACCATTATCATTACCGGGAAATGGTCTGATGGTAATTTGGCCTCGTACTTTTTAGTCGCATTGTTTAAAGTACGGTAACTATCTGTCAATATCCCATATCTTTTTACCGCGAAATCTTTGCTCAGGAAGATATGATCTATTCGTCCTTTTGATTTGTTTTCAGCATTAAAGTCATTGAATGTGCCATTCTGGGCATATTTTATGGGCGAGAGCTCGTATGCATCCTTCAGTTTGCCCGATGTATTGATCACTGCATAGCTATCTGATGTTTCGTCGACATTAAAATCGCCAGATAATATAACCGGTTCATTAGCTGTCATTGCTTTAATTTTTGCCAGAACGAGTTTGGCACTTTCGCGACGTGCTATTACACCAATGTGATCCATATGGAGGTTAAAATAATAAAATTTATAACCTGTTTTTATTTCCTGGAACGATGCCCACGAGCAAATTCGCGGCAGGGCTGCATCCCAACCTTTATTAGGGCGGTTGGTTATAGGTGATAGCCAGAAATCACCATGCTTAAGCAACTTAAATTTGTTTGTTTTATAAAATATAGCCGAAAACTCCCCCTCTGTTTTACCATCATCGCGCCCTATGCCGGTATAGGCATATCCTGGCATTGCCGAAGTAAGATTTTTTAATTGATGAACAAGACCCTCTTGTGTGCCGAAGATATCAAAATCATGAAACTGTATCAATTTAGCTATAACAGGAAGGCGCTGCTTCCAGCCGTTGCCCCGTAAGGAATCATCATTGGTGGCGTTATCGTTACGAAGATTATAAGTAGCTACTGTAAAATGCTGCGCAAAAACAAAAGGGCACGAGAAAACAGTAAGCAATAAAATAAGCAGAAGCTTTTTCATAGAATGTATTTAGATAGATTGCAGGCAAAAATAACCGGTTGTTGTTAAATAACCGTTAAGTAATGTGTTTGTTTATGTAAGACTTCGGGATTAAGATGGGTATTGAAGTCAGTATATAAATTTCACCATAAGGGCAGATCCCGTGATCTCTGAATTTTACAATTACTCAAACACAACCGTCTTGTTTTTAGAAACAAACACACGATCTTCAAATATCAACTTAAGCGCTTTAGCTAATACCGCCGTTTCAATTTCCTGCCCGGCCTTTACCATGGTTGCTGCACTAAAGGTGTGATTTACCGGGATGATCTGCTGGGCAATAATAGGGCCTTCATCCAGCTCATTTGATACAAAGTGGGCGGTAGCGCCTATCAGCTTAACGCCGCGTTCAAAAGCCTGGCGATAGGGGTTAGCGCCGATAAAAGCAGGTAAAAAGGAGTGGTGGATATTGATTATCCGCATGGGGAACTTTGCTACAAAGGCCGGCGATAAAATGCGCATGTATTTGGCCAGTATTACATAATCCGGTGCATGTTGCTCAATAGTATCGCTTATTTTTTGTTCAAATTCTTCCTTACTTATTTGCTCATGCGATATATGGTAAAAAGGCATATCAAAACGTTCGCAAATGTTTTGCAGGGTGGCGTGGTTGCCAATCACGCATTGAACAGTTGCTCCCAGGGTTTTAAAATAATTACGGATGAGTATATCGGCAAGGCAATGATACTCCTTTGTTACCAGCACAACCACTTTTTTTTCGGGAAGGGGATTTACCGAAATAATTGCGCCGGCAGGCAAAACTTCTTTTAATTTTTGTGCAAGATTTTCATTATCCCCATCTTCTACCTCCAGGCGCATAAAAAATATGTTCTCGCTTTTATCAACATGTTCGCGCATCGAAACAATGTTCAATTGGTATTTTGCTAATATAGCCGATATAGATGCAACCAGGCCCACCTGGTCTTTACACTGGATAACAATAATCATGGTTTAATGATACAAAGAATTTTGTTGAAATTAAGGAATAAGATTTTTTTTGAAATATTTATAACTCGTTGTATCAAAGTATTTAGCGCCTGCGTAATGCTGTATATAACCTTGTATTATGAAATACCTTGCCCTTGTAATTGCCGCGCTGGTTCTATGCAGCGTTAGTTCATGCAATAAAGATGGTTTACCGGGCCCTGCTTCCACATCAATATTTGGTAGCTGGCGTTGGGTAAAATCTGTTGGGGGCATAGCGGGGATGACAATAACGCCCCAAAGTGCCGGGTATAACTTAACCCAGGTATATGGGAATGACAGCACTTTTAAAATGTTCAAAAAAGATTCGGTTATGCTTTCCGGCAAATTTTTAATAACCCGCAATTATAAATATTCGGCTACCGAAACGATAGATCTGTTGAAGATCAACGATCTGCAGGCCCATGCATTTATTATCAGAAATGATACTTTGTTTTTGAATGATGTATTTATCAGCGACGGTTTTAACAGCGTATATGTGCGGGTTAAACCAGATTAATAGTTTTAAAAGTCATCCCGTAAATGCTGGCCAGCTTACCCGGGTCCCACAAGCAAGGTGATCAATTACAGATGAAACCTTGCAAGTGGGAGGCTGATCTACCGAAAGGCAGATCAGCATGACTTTAATTTTTTTCGCCATCCGGCACAAAGTTTACCTCCTGCCCGGTACCAAAAGTAACATATACACGTCGCCATGGCTCATCGTCTATCAGCTTCCATTGATGAGCCGTTCCTGTTGTATCCATGGCTATCAGTATTTCGCCCGGGCGTAAAATAAAGGTTTCGCCTGTACGGGTTTCAAATTCCAATGTGCCGGATAGGTTGATCACATATTGCCAGGCAGGCGCGTTGTGCCAATCGTAAAACGAATGCGGGGGCGATTCCTGGAACCGGATAGTTGAAGCCGGGTTAAAAATCATTTCGGCTACTGTTCCTGATTGCACATGTGAGTGCCCGTCTTCGCCGGTATATAGTTTATAAGCTTTTATCATTTCATTTTACTTGTGGCAACGGTTGCTAAGCTAATATTTTTACGGTTTTTAATTGTAACGCCTGCACAATGTGTATGTAATTATTTACCCAAAACTTATTGTTATTTTATTGGTTTGCATAAAACGATGATTCCAGCGATACCCAGAAAATTCCGGTTCTTTCCGTTCCTCATCAGTTTATTAATTACACTGGCGATAGGTTTTGTAGCTGTACTTTTTGCTCGGCCCGAAATCACAGGCTGGTACAATACGCTTAAAAAGCCATTTTTTAACCCGCCGCTCTGGCTTTCTGCACCGGTTTGGACAATGCTTTACATCATGATAGCCATAGCAGCCTACCTGGTTTGGAAACACCGCAGCCGCAAACCGGCCTTTAAAATCACCCGGGCAATTTATTTTGTGCAGTTGTTTTTAAATTTTTTGTGGTGGGTCATGTTTTTTGCTTTACACCAGTTATTGGGTGCTATGATGGTTATTGTATTGTTGTGGATAGGTATTGTTTTTAATATTAACTGGTTTGGTAAATATAGTAGGGTTGCCGGGCGGCTGCTTTGGCCCTATTTGCTATGGGTAAGTTTTATAGCTGTGCTTAACGCGAGTATTTATTTACTAAACAGATAGCACAAAAAAACACTATTTTTATTGCGTACATTTTATTTTATGGTTTTTAACAGATGAAAAAATTATTGTTTTTATTGTGCCTTATTGCAACTACACACAGCTTTGTTTTTGCCGATACAATTGCCATAAATCATTTTGTAGTTAAAGAAAACCCTTTCGGGGTTGACCAGGTGGCTGTTATTGCCACAGATTCGGCCGGGGTAACCCAGGAGAACGTAAACGGCCTGTTCACATTTATCATGAACGGTTTTGAGTACCAGTTGAAGTTTGAAAAGGGGGTTGCCTTTTACAGGCAAAAGATAGACCGCTCTACCTTTTTATATGCCAAGCATATTAACGAAAGCGGTACACATGGCATACTCTACTATATTTATAAACACGATAGCAAATTAAGCCCGTTCCACATCAGTATTATGTTTTTGATAGCTATACCGCTAATTTTAATATTGCTGGCCTATATGTTTAAGCGGTTCATTATTATAGCGGTTATCATATTCTGCATATTCCTGTATTTTAACTACCACAATGGTTTAAGTATGCACACTTTTTTTGAAAGTGCTATAGATGGTTTGAAGGGGCTATTTTAGCCGGGAGAGCTTGATGCTAATTCAGTAATTCAAAATTAAAAAGGCAATCCTATACCAAAATTCAGTTGCATAAAATTATACGTATCGCCTCCATTGTTGCTTGCATAAGCGGTTTTAAATGACCTGCTGTGGAAAAGCTCATTTGAGTGTTTTATCAGTACCCACTGTTCGGCTCCGCTAAACTGCGGATCCTTAAATTTAAACGCTGCATCAAGCCTGAAAACAAAGAAACTCAAATCGAACCGTAAACCGGTACCAATACCAATAGCTGTTGATTGTAAAATATTATCGAACCTGAATTCACCATTTGGACTTTCTGCTTTTTTGCCCAGCCTCCAAACGTTACCGGCATCTATAAAAACAGCCCCTTTTAATTTTGCGCCAAAAAAGTTATCTGCCAGTTTATAACGGTATTCGGCATTGGCTACTATTTTTATTTCGCCAAACTGATCAAGATATTTTAGGCGGGCAAGGGATGTTGGGTCACCTGCATAAGCGGTTCCCCGGTTAAACTGACCCGGGCCAAGTGTTCGGGGTAACCACGCACGCATATCATTTGCGCCACCGGTGTAAAAGTTTTTTTCAAATATCAGCTCGTTACTATTGCCATAAGGTATACCAATGCCGGGATTAAAACGAAATACAAATTGTCGCTCGCCCCCCAGGGTTCGGTAAATGCGAAAGTCGGCTTCGGTTTTGGTATATTGAGAAAAGGTATATCCTAAAATTTGGCGCTGCCCAAGCGAATCCCTTGGTGTATTAAGGGTATTGCCCAGCAAGCTCAGGAAATTACCGCCTATATCCAAACTTCCACGGAAATACTCGAAATTTTTATAAGAGTTTAATTCAAGTGCATTATACTGAAATGTATACTGGCTGCCGGTTGTAAATACAGTTCGGCCAATTAGTTTTACGTAGGCAAACTTACCATGTGCCAATAAGGTATCACGCGCAGCAGGATTAATTACCCCCTTTGAAAATTCGATATTTATGGGTGTAACAGTATGTAGCTTGCGCCCGGTTTCATAAAAATCATAACTTATAGAGTTTACAAAGCTTTGCCGTGTTACCAGGTCTTTTTGGTAAAACAATGAATAGTTTGTGGAGAATGTGGTATGCGGCACACCGTATTTACCCATTAAAGGAAAATGAAAAGGTGATACGATACGCGGATATATTAAATTTATCCCTGCCCTGAATTCCTGGTTCTGGATATCGGCATTATTTGTAGTGTTTGTGCCGTTGTCAAATAAAATGCTCCAGTTAAGTTTTACCTGTAATATGGCTGCCTGCATAAACAGGTTTCGATTTGTAAAAGTATTGCCTATGTTGTATCCATACCGCCCATTGGCAAACAAAAACTCACCTTCTACCCGGTCTGAGTAATGTTTAAGCGGGATAATATCTATTTTGGTATTTAAGCGGTGGGTGCTATCGCCAAGTTTTTCATAAGTAGGGTTGGGTACATTTCTAAAAACATTTAACTCCGATAGGCGGGTAGTGGTAAGGGTTTGTTTATCAATATCATATATTTGCCCCTTTTTTTGATAGGTATAATCAATAACCACCCTTGGTTTAAAACGTTTAGAAAAATCAACAAACCTAAATTGCGAATCAACCTGTATTGTATCGGCCTTGCCCGGTGTTCTGCCACTACTGGCGGATATGGTTATGAGTGTATTGTTAATTTTGTAAACCGGGTGCTCTGTTTTACCGGCCGGGTTATCAATTAGCATTTTAATATCGACTACACTGCTGTTAAAGGTGGAGTCGTAATTAAAATTGATGTATTGCCTGTAAAAATCAAAATAGCCATTGCGTTTCATGAGCAGGTACAGTTCGTCACGGTCATGTGCAAGGCTATCGGTATCAAAACGGGCGCCGGGTTGTATGTGCGATATTTTGTTGCGGTTTGCTATGTAAATATTCTTGATGTTTTTATCGGGAATGCTGTCTTCAATTTTACGGATGTGGAACATTGGGCCTTCATGCGCGGTAAAAATCAACTCGGCCCGCTGTTTTTTTATCACAATGCTATCGGTGATCCTGGCTTTTAAATACCCACGGTTCTGGATGAATTTTTCCATCTGGAAACGCGAATATTCAACTAAGTTACTATCCAGTATGGCAGGGGCCTCACCAATATTTCGTTTACCATTATTGCTAAACCAGTAATAAAATTGAAGATTGAGTTTATTGTTGGGCTGTTGCTCTTTATCAACATAGTTTACAGCAACTTCTGCAAATTCCTTATCAATGCCTTTTATGGTAATTTTGCGCACTAAAGCCTGATCTTTGCGGATGCCACGGGTAACGCTGCAACCCGCGCCGATAATGAGCAGCAAAATACTTAATATTGTAAGGCGGTAACCAGCAGGTTTTATATATGCTTTCAAAATCACAAATCAGTTTATTAACATCCTTACAACATAAAAAATTTCGCAGGGAACATGGTTTTTTCCTGGTTGAGGGCTATAAATCAGTAATTGAATTTACAAGCTCAGGTTACCAGGTAGATACCATATACCATACCCCTTCAATTGCTCCAAAAATGCTGAATTTATCCCGAAAAATAAACTTTCAGGAGATTTCAATGAAGGATATAGAAAAAATAAGCACTTTGAAAACGCCGCAGGAGGTAATTGGTTTGATAAAAATACCAATATGGGCAACATTAAATTATAATAGCCTCAAACAAAAGTTTTCATTGGTGCTTGATAACATACAGGACCCCGGCAACATGGGCACCATTATACGCACCGCCGATTGGTTTGGCATTACCGATATTGTATGCAGCGAAGATACGGTTGATGTTTATAACCCTAAAGTGGTACAAGCCACTATGGGTTCCCTGGCGCGTGTAAATGTGCATTATGTAAGTCTGGAGACGGTTTTACCACAGATAGGGTTGCCCATATTTGGGGCAATGCTGGATGGGGAGAATGTTTATAACAGCAATTTTGGCACCGAAGGATTGCTGGTGATGGGTAACGAGGGTAACGGCATAAGCCCAGCCATTGAGCGGCTGATTACCACAAAAATAACCATCCCAAGGGCCGGAAAAGCCGAATCATTGAACGTTGCTATAGCTACAGCCATACTATGTTCTGAAATAAAAAGAAATTCAATGAAATAAATATTGGCTACCATTAAATTAATTACTATTTTTGCAATCCTTAAAAACAGGGTCGGGTGGCCGAGTGGCTAGGCAGAGGTCTGCAAAACCTTTTACAGCGGTTCGAATCCGCTCCCGACCTCAAGGGTATTAAAAAAATTAAAATAACAACACCATGGGCGTTACACGTTTAAAAAGAAAAGATAGAAAAAACAAAACTACTTCACGTTTAGAAGTACAGTTTTTGAAGCTGGCTACCAACCTTGAGTACGGAAGCCGTTCTGCTGAGTCAAAACACAGCCAGATAGCAAAAAACAATGCCGTTTTGGCAATTGCTGCAGGTAAATAATTCTATCTGTTAAGAGCGCAGGCGCTCAAAAGATCTTATAAATCCTGCTGGTTTCAGAAACCGGTGGGATTTTTTTGTTGGTATATTTTTCTGAACCGGAATTCATCGAATTAAAGAATTTTTGAATTTCTTTCTGCAGTTTGTGTTTTTCACAAACCACAAATGTGAAGTGTTATTCTGAATTTTTAGAATTCTGTTAATTCATAAATTCGATGAATTCCGGTTCAGACAATTAATTGCCAAGAAGTTTCTTATTTATCCTCCCTATCAGCCCCGGTCCTTCATAAATAAACCCGGTATATAGTTGCACCAGCGATGCCCCTGCATTTAATTTCTCCATTGCATCACCGGCAGAGTGGATTCCACCTACACCAATGATAGGGAACGAGCCTTTTGATTTTTTGAAAATATAGCTGATCACCTCAGTTGAGCGCTTAGTAAGCGGCTTACCGCTTAAACCACCCATCTCTGATTTTAAACTATCCGCAGCAGTTAAATTTTCACGACTGATAGTGGTATTGGTAGCTATAATGCCCGCAATGCCGGTTTGCTGTACAATATCAACAATGTCGTCCAGTTGTGAGTTGGTAAGGTCTGGTGCAATTTTTAACAGTATGGGGCGGCTGATGCCGTTTTTTGAATTGCGTTGCTGCAGGGTGTTCAATAATTGCATCAGCGGTTCTTTTTCCTGCAGTTCGCGCAGACCGGGCGTATTGGGCGAGCTTACGTTCACCACAAAATAATCAACCACATCAAACAGGCGATCGAAACATTTGATGTAATCGCTAACGGCATCTTCATTAGGTGTTACCTTGTTTTTGCCGATGTTGCCGCCAATGATCAGGCTTTTTTGTGCTCCTTTGGCATTTTTGCGGAAGGTGGCTATTCTTTCGGCAGCAACATCAACGCCGAAGTTGTTAAAGCCCATTCGGTTAATCAGCGCGCCATCTGATGGCAGGCGGAACATGCGCGGCTGCGGATTGCCGGGCTGGGGCAGGGGGGTAACGGTACCTATCTCCACAAAGCCAAAACCGATGTTGGCCATTTCGCCCATCAGTTCGGCATTTTTATCAAAGCCGGCTGCCAGGCCAACAGGATTTTTAAATTTTAGGCCGAAGACCTCTTTTTCTAAACGCCGGTCGTTTACATCCCATATAGCCCTGCTTAAAGCGGCGCCACCCGGAAAACGGTTAAAGCGCTTTAAATTGCGGGTTACAAAATAATGTACTTTTTCGGGATCGAACAGGAAAAGGATGGGTTTTAATAAAAAATACATGGTGCGAAGTTAGCAATTACTGATACGTGTGTAAACCAGAATTTGATGAAAAACAAGCCTGCGATAATATTAATCATTCAAAAGCTTGTATAAAATTTAACAAAGTATAAAAAAGCCGGGTAAATCTGTAAATTCGGAAATCAAAATCGATCTATAAAATCATTTATGAACAATATGTTTAAACGCAACCGACGCAATTTTCTAAAAACAGCATCAGTAGGTACCATAGCCGCCATGGGGCTGCCTCAAATAGTTTCAGCAGCGTTAGCTACCGAAAAACCATCAACAAAAATTAGCTTCAATACAGGTGATGTGATTCTTTTCCAGGGCGATTCCATTACCGACTGGGGCCGTGATCATAATACTACCGAATTTAATACAACCAGCTCCTTAGGATCGGGTTATGCGCTTATCACAGCATCGCAGCTATTGCTTAACCATGCTGACAAGAATCTTAAAATTTATAACAAAGGTATCAGCGGCAATAAGGTATATCAACTGGCCGAGCGCTGGGATACCGATTGCCTGGCCATTAAACCCAATGTGCTGAGCATCCATATTGGCGTAAATGATTTTTGGCATACACTCACCAGCGGTTACACCGGCACAATTGATACTTACATAGCCGATTATAAAAAACTGCTCGATCGTACCAAAGCGGCCCTGCCGGATATTAAACTGGTGATCTGCGAGCCATTTGCCCAAAAGGGCGTAAAGGCTGTTGACGAAAAATGGTACCCGGCGTTTGATTTGTATCGCAAGGCGGCCAAAGATATTGCCCAGCAGTATGGTGCCGTTTTTGTACCCTACCAGGCCGCATTTGACAAAGCCGAAACCATTGCCCCCGCCACCTACTGGAACCGCGACGGTGTACACCCCAGCGTAGCCGGCGAAGCCCTTATGGCGCAAACATGGCTTAAAGCGGTGGGAGTATAATTTGAGGTGAAAGGATAAATTTGAGGTGAAAGGCAAAAGGTGAAAGGCAAAAGGTAAGAGTGTCATTGTCTAAAATATAATGATAAAACGATGTGAGCTTTTGTGTCTTTGGTAGGTTTTCTTCCTATCAACATGCAACCTTTAACCTTTCGCCTTTTGCCTTTCACCTAAACTTCCCCCTTTTACCTAAATTTCACGTCAAATCCGTATCTTTGCGCCCAAATGATTGCTATAAATAACCTTACGTTTGAGATTGGTGCGCGGGCCCTTTACGATGAAGCCAACTGGCATATAAAACCCGGTGAAAAAATTGGTTTAATAGGTGCCAACGGAACCGGGAAAACTACCCTCTTAAAAATTATTGTAGGCGACTATAAACCTACATCGGGCACCATATCAATGGCGAAGGACCTTACCATGGGTTACCTTAACCAGGATTTGCTGTCATACTCATCTGATAAAAATATTGTGCATGTGGCTATGGAGGCTTTTGAGCGCCAAAACCAATTGCATGATGAGATAGAAGTGCTGCTTAAAAAATTGGAAACCGACTATACCGAAGACCTTTTGCACAAGCTTAGCGATAAGCAGCATGAGTTTGAACTGCTTGACGGTTATAATATTGAATACAAAGCACACGAAATTTTAGCGGGTTTGGGATTCAACGAGGCTGATTGCCAGCGTAAGCTAAGCACCTTCTCGGGAGGGTGGCGTATGCGTGTAATGCTGGCCAAAATCCTGTTACAGGCGCCCGATATTTTACTGCTGGATGAGCCTACCAACCACCTTGATTTACCTTCTATCCAATGGCTGGAAGATTATTTGAAAGCTTTTAACGGCGCCATCATCATCGTATCTCACGATAGGTGGTTTTTGGATAAGGTGATTAACCGCACAGTTGAATCGCGTAAAGGGAAACTTACCGTTTATGCGGGTAACTATACTTTTTACCTGGAAGAAAAAGCCCAGCGCGAAGAAATTCAGCGCGGTGAGTTTAAAAACCAGCAATCAAAAATAAAACAGGAAGAGCGTTTGATCGAGCGTTTCCGTGCCAAGGCCTCTAAAGCAAAAATGGCGCAGTCGCGTATTAAAATGCTTGATAAAATGGAGCGCGTGGATGATGTGGATGATGATAACCCATCGGTTAACTTCGCTTTCCGTTTCTCCAAACAATCGGGCAGGCACGTAGTAACGTTAGAGGATATTGTTAAAAAGTATCCCGCAATTGATATTCTTGATGGCGGCGAGGCAGTAATTGAAAAAGGCGACAAAATAGCACTGATTGGTGCCAACGGTAAGGGTAAATCAACCTTGCTGCGCATCATTGCCAATGCCGATCATGACTATACAGGCAAGGTAACCACCGGGCACAACGTTAGTACCACATTTTTTGCCCAGCACCAGCTGGAGTCGTTACACCTGGAGAACCAGATACTGCAGGAACTACAGGCATTTGCACCAAAGCATACCGATACCGAGCTGCGTACCATATTAGGTTCGTTTTTGTTTACCGGTGACGATGTGTTTAAAAAGATAAAGGTACTATCGGGGGGCGAAAAATCACGTGTGGCTTTAGCTAAGGCGCTTACCGCCGATGCTAACTTCCTGGTGCTGGATGAGCCTACCAATCACCTGGATATGCAATCTGTAAATATACTGATCCAGGCTTTGGAGCAGTATGAGGGTACTTTCATTGTAGTATCTCACGATAGGTATTTCCTTGATAATGTAGCCAACAAGATCTGGTTC
Source organism: Mucilaginibacter sp. P5_A4 (assembly GCF_056400605.1). NCBI lineage: Bacteria > Pseudomonadati > Bacteroidota > Sphingobacteriia > Sphingobacteriales > Sphingobacteriaceae > Mucilaginibacter > Mucilaginibacter sp. P5_A4. Next base: position 76,967 of record NZ_JBFUKX010000003.1, read on the forward strand.
ATTGAGGATCAAAAGATAAAAATTTATCCCGGTACTTATGCCGAGTTCGACGAGTGGTTTTCAAAACGCAAGTTGGAACCCAAGGCTGCGGCTCCTGCACCTCAACCTAAAAAGGAAGAGAAAAAGCCTGAGCAGGTTAAACAGCAGCAAAGTGAAAACAAGCACCAGCAGCTAAAGAAACTGAACCAGGACCTGGCCAAAATGGAAGAGCAGATTGCCGCGCTTGATAAAACAGTGAAAGAGCTGGAAGCCAAGCTGGCCGATACCAAAATTTATAACGACAGCCAAAAGCTAAAAGAAACCAATACTGCCTATAACCAAAAACAAGCCGAGCTGAAGCAGATCCAACAAAAATGGGAAACTTTGGCCGAGCAGATTTTGGAGCTGGAAGCTTAAACGCTTTTACACTTTTGTCATGCTGAACGATAGTGAAGCATCTATTATACGTCATGCATTTTCAATATGCAAAGTTCACGAATAGATCCTTCGCGATGCTCAGGATGACAAAAGTTATCATAACTAACCAAAAATTATGAAACCCGTCATTGCGACGTACGAAGCAATCCCCAACTTTACAGGGCAACCTTGCAAGGCCGCTTTGCATATCGGCGATTGCTTCGTGCCTCGCAATGACGTTTTTGAAAATAAAAATTTTGTCATCCTGAACGCAGTGAAGGATCTGTTATTCGCGATGCTTCTTCGCCCTGTACAGTCAGCGAATAGATCCTTCACTGCGTTCAGGATGACAAACCTTTCAAAACGTCATTTACCCTTAAACATCTCCCGAAACTTTATCTCTTGCAACCTCGCGTTGTTAATACTATTTCTACTTGTCTTCTTCTCCCTCAAGACTTTTGCCCAAACACCTTACGATAATAACGTTTACAACCCCGCCATAAAAAGCGTTGAGTTTAACAATACCGATAAGCAAAACGCGTACCCGGTAATCAATCTTGGCGCTGATGATAAAGTGCTGTTGGCTTTTGATGATCTGCGTGGCGGTAGTCGTAATTACTATTATACCATTGAGCATTGTGATACCAAATGGAACTCATCTAACTTATCGCCGGCCGAGTACCTGCAAAGTTTCCAGGACGACCGTTTGTATAATTACAGCTATTCAACAGGTACGTTCCAAAAATATACCCATTATGAGCAGCTGATCCCTAATAATAACATCGCTCCTAAAATATCAGGAAACTATATCCTGAAGGTTTATGAAGATGGTGATCAATCAAAAATGGTGCTCACCCGGCGCTTATATGTGGTGGGTAAAAAGGTTTCCATAGCTGCCAATGTAATTGCATCGCCTAATACGCAAACGCGGCAAATCAACCAGAAATTAAACTTTACGGTTGATTACGGAAGTTTGCAGGTTCAAAGTCCATCCCGGGAGATCCGTGCATTGGTAATGCAGAACGCGCGTACCTCCACCGGTATTTTAAATACCGAGCCAACAAATATCCGCGGTACATCATTAATCTATAACGATGTGGCCATTAACGATTTCTCCGGCCGTAATGAATTCAGGCTATTTGATATGCGAACCTTGAAACTTAACTCGCAACGTGTGGCTAAAATTTATAAGGATACGGCAAATATCGTAGTGCTATTGGGCGACCCCATTCGCGATAATCTCGACTATGTATTGTACTATGATAACAACGGCAAATTCTTTATCCTGAACCAGGATGGCCGCGACCCACGTACCGATGCCGATTACGCACATGTATATTTCAGTCTTGCTGCCAATAAATTGGGAAGTGAAGGCACACCATACATTGTTGGCATGTTTAACGATTACAAGCTTGACGAGCAGAGTAAGCTTATCCGCGATGAAAATGGCCGGTATTATATCAACCTGTTGTTAAAGCAGGGCGTATATGATTATGAATATGTTTGGGTTGATAAAAATGGCAAGGCCGATGATGTTCCCCTTGAAGGCAGTCACTTTGAAACCGAGAACGATTACCAGCTATTGGTTTACTACCGCCCGCCCGCAGCCCGCTGGGACGAACTGGTAGGATTTAGTATGGTGAATACGGTGAAAAAGTAGTAATCAAAAAAGAAAAGAATAGGAGGGAAGACGTTTTAAAAGATTTGTCATCCTGAACGGAGTGAAGGATCTATTCGCAGACAGTACAGGGCGAAGAAGCATGGCGGAAAGTAGATCCTTCACTCCGTTCAGGATGACAAAAGAATTTTTTTAGTAAAACGTTATTCCGAAATAAATTCGGCACTACATTGGGTTAATATTATATTATTTCTAATTTAGTGTCTAAATTACATTTAATCCCAATTAACCTATTATGCATCCTATAAAGTCAATTGCCCAAGCTGTAACATCATACGGCTTGCTGCTTCTCGCCCTGTTTTTTTGTGCAGATAGTTTTGCCCAGCAAAGCCGTCAAACGCTCGACTTTGATAAGGGCTGGCGCTTTAATTTAGGCGATGTGCCTCATGCCGAAAAGCCTGGCATGAGTGATGCCAAATGGCGTTCGCTAAATTTACCGCATGACTGGAGCATTGAGGGGAAATTCAGCAAAGATAACCCAGCTACTCCCGAAGGTGGCGCATTGCCGGGCGGTATAGGCTGGTATCGTAAAACATTTACAGTGCCGCCTTCATCAAAAGGGAAATTGATTTATATAGATTTTGACGGCGTTTACCAGAAGAGCGATGTTTGGGTTAACGGGCACCACCTTGGTTTCAGGCCAAATGGTTATATCTCTTTCAGGTATGAGCTTACTCCTTATTTAAACTTTGGCGGGAATAACGTTATCGCTGTAAAAGTTGATAACTCTGTTCAGCCAAATTCCCGCTGGTATTCGGGTTCGGGCATTTACAGGAATGTGTGGTTGGTAACTACCAATAAAGTAGCAATTGACCATTGGGGTACTTATGTAACTACAACCGATGTAAGCAACGCATCGGCCAAAGTTAATTTAAAGGTGCAGGTTAAAAACGCCGCATCCTCACCGGTTACAGTAAAAACTACGCTATATGATGCTGCAGGTAAAGTGATTGCTGCAGAGGCATCTATTCCATCAAAAAAACAATTAAAAGATACTGTATTTGAAACAAACAGCGTGTTTAATGTTAAAAACCCGGTATTATGGAGTGTTGAAAAGCCTTACTTATACAAAGCGGTTACGCAGGTGCTTTCGGGTAAAACGGTAATTGACGAATATACCACTCCCTTAGGTATCCGCTATTTTAACTTTGATGTGGATAAAGGTTTTAGCCTGAACGGCAAACCAATGAAAATTTTAGGCGTTTGTGATCACCATGACCTGGGCAGCCTTGGCGCAGCTATAAATACCCGTGCGTTGGAACGCCAGCTGCAGATTTTAAAAGGCATGGGTTGTAACGGCATCCGTACCTCGCATAACCCGCCAGCTCCGGAGCTGCTTGATCTTTGCGATAAAATGGGTTTTATTGTAATGGATGAGGCTTTTGATACCTGGGAATGGGAAAAAGCAAAGTACGATTATCACCTGTTTTTCAAACAGTGGCACAAACGCGACCTGGAAGATCAAATCCTGCGCGATAGAAATCACCCCAGCGTAATGATTTGGAGTATTGGTAACGAAATAGGGCAGCAAAGCGATACTTCGGCTTTAAGGATTGCGCCGCAGCTTACAGCTATTGTTCATAGTTTAGATACTACGCGACCTATAACCGCCGCCAATAATAACCCGGATACAAAAAACAAGATCATAGCATCAGGCGCGATTGATTTGGTTGGTTATAATTACCATGAGGGAGAGTATGCCGGTTTTCATGACAGGTATCCCGGTAAAAAATTCATCGCTACAGAAACTACATCCGGCCTGGAAACCCGGGGCTTTTATGAAATGCCATCGGATAGCATCCGTGTATGGCCCGAAAAATGGGATAAGCCATTTGAAAGGGAAGGTAATAACGTATCGGCCTATGATAATGTGCGACCACCATGGGGATCGACTCACGAGATGACCTGGAAGGTAATGAAAAAGCATGATTTCCTTTCGGGGATGTTCATCTGGACAGGGTTTGACTATTTAGGTGAGCCTACCCCATATAGCTGGCCATCGCGCAGCTCGTATTTTGGTATTGTTGACCTGGCGGGTTTCCCCAAGGATGTGTATTACATGTACCAAAGCGAGTGGACTAACAAAACTGTATTGCACATTTTCCCGCACTGGAACTGGACACCTGGTAAAATGATTGATGTTTGGGCATATTACAATAATGCAGATGAAGTAGAACTTTTCCTGAACGGCAAATCATTAGGCACTAAAAAGAAAACCGGGGACGATTTGCACATCATGTGGCGCGTAAAATATGAGCCGGGTACATTAAAGGCAGTATCGCGCAAAAATGGCAAGGAGGTTTTAACCCGCCTGATCCATACCGCAGGCGAACCGGCAAAAATCGAGCTATCAGCCGATCGTAAACTGATTAAGGCCGACGGCAAAGATCTTTCATTCATTACCGTAAAAATCCTGGACAAAGATGGTAATGTGGTACCTGATGCCGAAAACCTGGTCGACTTTAAAATAACCGGACCAGCCTTTATTGCCAGCGTTGATAACGGCGATCCGGTAAGTCATGATTCATTTAAAGTATCGTATCGTAAAGCGTTCCATGGCCTGGCTTTGGCTATTGTTCAGGCTAAGGAAAAGGCAGGTGCGGTTACGTTTACAGCGACATCAAAGGGTTTGCCAAACGCTACGATTACTTTAAAATCTAATTAAGACGTACATTGTCATAAGTGGTAAAATTCAGTGCCCTCGGGGTATTATTAAGTTAAGATATTTTTCACGCAAAGACGCAGAGACGCAAAGAGTATGGATGAAAATGAACTATCCAAAGTAATCGTTAATACAGCTTTTGAAATTCATTATCAACTTGGCCCAGGTCTTTTGGAGTCTGTTTATGAGGAAATATTGTTTTTTGAACTGCTTAGTAAAAATCTTAAAGTAGAAAGACAAAAAGCTATACCGGTATTTTGGAAAGGAATAAAAATGGATGTTGGCTTTAGAGCCGATTTGATTGTTGAAGGCAAAGTTATTGTGGAATTAAAATCAATTGCGTCTATAGCTACCGTTCATTCCAAACAAGTGTTAACTTATTTAAAATTATCAGGCTGTAAACTTGGAGTTTTAATAAACTTCAACGAGTCTTTTATTAAAGACGGGCTAACACGAATAGTTAACAATCTTTAAGGCTTTGCGTCTTAGCGTCTTTGCGTGAAATTATTTTATGCTATTTTTCTTAAAGGGTTTGAAACTACGGTTTCAGGCCCTTTTGTTTTTCAGGAATTTATTGGGCAGATAAAACAATTAGTTGATTTACTCCTTGATTTGGATACACCTTATTTCCTGCCTGTATGCCGGTTAAAGAATACCCTTTTTATCTTAAGAGCACCGTTATTATGTTCGGGCTCATTTTATTGGTCTATATATTTTCACAGCTGGCCGATGTTTTTGTACCGATAGCGTTCTCGTTGTTTATTGCTATTTTATTAAACCCCGTTTGCAATTGGCTGGAAATTAAAAAGGTACCCAAAGTATTGGCTATCTCTATTACCTTGCTTTTGGCATCCGTCGCCATTGCCGGGTTATTTTATTTTCTATCTACCCAAATTATCCAGTTTGGCGATTCGCTCCCCATGCTGAAACAAAAGTTTGCAGCAATATCCGTTGATGCTAAAGATTGGGTAGCAACCACCTTTGGTTATTCTGTACAAAAGCAGAATCAATTAATTAAAGAGGCAATGGATAATAGCCATTCGCTGTTGGGCAGTACTTTAGGTTCGGTAATTGGCATCTTTGGGTTGATATTGATTGTTCCTGTGTATGTTTTCCTGGTACTGTATTATAAAACCTTACTGCTCAACTTTTTTTTCGAAGTGTTTTCAGAGGAGAACTCCAGGCGCGTGGCCGATGTATTGCACGAAACCAAAGCGGCAATCCAAAGCTACATTATAGGTTTGCTGATAGAGATGATGATTGTGGCAGCGCTGAATTCGCTGGCGCTTATCCTGCTTGGCGTAAAATATGGGATATTGATTGGGGTGATAGGCGCCATCCTTAACCTGGTGCCTTATTTAGGCGGTATTATTGCCATTGCCCTGCCAGTGTTGATGGCTACTGTTACCAAAGATGGCTATACAACGCAATTGGGGGTGATAGTGGCTTACCTTGTTATCCAGTTTATTGATAACAATATCCTGGTGCCACGTATTGTATCATCCAAGGTGCAAATCAACGCGCTCATGTCCATCATCGTTGTATTATTAGGCAATATGTTATGGGGGCTATCTGGTATGTTCCTTTCCATCCCGTTCATAGCCGTACTCAAGATCATTTTCGACCGGATTGACGGTCTTAAGCCCTGGGGTAAACTTTTAGGCGACACCGTACCTACCCGGCATAAAGGCGAGATTTGGGGCAGAAGGAAGAAGGTGGTTCTTCCGGTAGAGTAATTCAAAATTCAAAATTCAAAATTCAAAATTCAAAATTCAAAAAGGGGACGCGGGCAATTAGTTTGGCGGAATTCTCTATAAAAGTCAAAAGTCAAAACCGCATGGCAATTTTGACTTTTGACTTTTTAATTTTGACTTTTTTAATGATTAGCTCCGTTTTCGCCTTTATTTAAAGTTCCGTTGATATACAATACCTGGTTTACTTTTTTAGGATCGCCCTGGTATACCCACACAATATTGTTGATATAAGTTTTAAAGGCGTCGTTTACCTGCTCGGTTGTTAGTTTTTTAACATCGTCAACCAGGGTTAATGAGCGTTTCCAGTTGTTGAACAGCACCTCGTTTGATGCTATTGACGATGCCTGGGCGCTGTTGGTTTCGTTTTTGTAATAAAAACCTGTAAGGTAGGTTATCTTCATGTTGGCAACCTCTTCGGGTTTAAAGCCCTCGGTTTTTACCTTATCAACCAGTTTATCAAATACCGCTATGTATTTATCGGGCTGTGTAGTTGATACCGAAAACCTGGCTGTTGATGTTTGCCCTACGCTAAACCAGGCCTGTGGCGCATAGGATAAACCATTGTTGGTACGTATATCCAAAAAGTGACGGTTGGCAAATATCCTCATCGCTACGTTGAACGCATCAAAATCCTGGTTGCCGGGGATAGGGCCGCTGGTTACGCCTTCCACATAATTTGTAGCCAGGTCGCGCGACTCTACATTAATACTGTTTTTATAAACCCTGAACGATGATTTTTTAAATTCAAACGCCGTGCCTTTTTTTACACCATCAAGCATAGCTTTTACTTTCGCCTCAATGGTAGCCTGATCAAGATCAGCAACTACAACAATTACTAAACGCGATTTGGTGAAGATGGATGAGTAATAGGCTTTTGTTTCTTCGGGAGTTAATTTAGTAATAATATCAACCGTACCGGCAGGGTCCTTGGCATAATCACGGTTAGCGAAAGCTGTTTTGTCGGCAAATTTATCAATAGCCACATCAGGTCTCGAATCCATGCTTTTTATTTGGTTAATAGCATCCTGCTTAATACGGGTAAACTCTTTAACATCAAAGCGGGGCTGGGTCATGGCCTCAACGTATAAAGGCCATACAGCGTCCAGGTCGCTTTTAATACAGTTCATGCGTACTACCGAATAATTTTTATTGCTGTAACCATAAACGGTAGCACTTACTTTATCCAATAAATCCTTAAAGCTGTTTTTGTCGTGCTTAATGGTTCCGCACTCGGTAAGTGCATTCATGGCCATCGATTCGATCCCCATTTTGTCCGCCCTGTAATTTTGTACGCCGCCTTTTATAATGGTTTGTATCTCCACAATGTCGTTTCCGCTTGGTTGCACAATTACCTTTACGCCATCAACGGTGGTTTCATAAGCGGCTTTTTGTGCCTGCACTGTTTTTATATTTCCTATCGCCGCTGCAATCAGCAGGGTGAATACATATTTCTTCATCATGATAAGATGTTTTAAAATTACTTAGCTACAAAAAATGAAGCTACATTTAATTGTTTACTTAAAGCAGGTGCTATGATTATACCTGCGGCGTATGGCTTACCTATAATATAAGTATCCACAAATTTTTTGATATCAGCGCGGGTTACTTTCTGGTAATTACTGTCAAGATCGGTACCATAATTAAGCGAGGTACTGCACCATTGGTAGCTCAGCTGGCTGGCCAGCGATGACGGTTTTTCTTTACGATGGATGCTGTTTCTTAATAAAATAGCCTGGGCATCTTTTAGCTGTTCATCGGTATAGTAATCAGCTTTGCTCCATTGGCTTACCTGGTTTATTACCTCATCATAGCATTCCTTCAGCTTGGTGGGATTAGGCTCGATACCCATATCAATAGGGCCAACGTATTTGCTGGTGGTATAGCTTACATAAACGCTGCTTGCCAGGCCTTTATCAACCAGGGCCTGTTGTAGTTTTGATGAATTTAAACCCAAAATGGTACTAAATACATCCGCAGCCACAGTAGATGCCGAATCTGTTAAATATGAAGGGCCCTGCCATGAGAGTTGTATAGATGGTGTTTGCGCTATGGTGCTTTCCTTTATAAAGTATTCGCTTTTGGTTAAAGGCTTAAAGGGCGGGATAGGGTATTTTTCATGCGGATTGAAACCACTGCTGGCCCAGTCGCCAAATAACTTCTCGGCCATGGCAAAGGCTGTTTCATGTTTTACGTCGCCGCAAATAGTAAGCAAGCTGTTGTTGGGGAAGTAATATTTGTCTTTGATGATCATCATCTTTTCGGGTGTAGCGGTATTGATCACTTCATGGATCCCGATTGGATTTTTACGGGTGATGAGATCGCCCCAAAGTTTTTGCTGGATGCCATACCACAGCTGAAAACCCGGGTCGCTTTCAGCACGCTGAAACTCGCCATCAACAACCGGGCGTTCCTTTTTCATATCCTCCTCACGGTAGATGGGGAAACGGATGGCGGCGTTCATGAATTTTAAACCGGCATTAAGGCTGTCCCTGTCGAAAGTGAAAAAATAGTTTACACGCTCTACATCGGTAGTGCCATTCCAGATGGCGCCCAATTCCTGGGTGCGTTTTAAAAATGCTTCCTGGTTAGGGTAATCCTTATTGGCTTTAAAAAACATGTGCTCAAAAAGGTGAGAGAGGCCGCTAAATTCCGGGCCTTCGGTATAGGCGCCATTTTTTACAGCAATTTCTATGGTGGCCAGGGGCACCTTGCTGTTTTCAATAACAACTACTTCCAGTCCGTTTGGAAGCTTTTTCCAAAAGTAACCTTCCGGTAAGCGGGGTTGGGCAATCGCTATGCAAAAGCTGAACACCCCAATAACACTAAGTGCTAAAGTTTTAATAAGATTTCGGGTCATATATTTCATAATGTTTTAGACACTATAAATATATTGGTATAAATTATGAAAAGGAAAAATTTATCCCTTTTTAACTTAATTTTTAGTTAGAGCGATAGATATAAATGGATAAAAATAGATATAATTAATACAAATATATTTTACATGCCCGATTTGATACTATTATAGGGCACACCAAGGTCGTCAATAGAGTATTGGGTAAGTACACTATCTTTTATAGTAATATAGTCGCCCCGGTCGGTAACAAACCATTTTTCAACCCCATCCTTTTTAACTACAGTTGGGATAGTTGCCGAAACTACCTTGCCGGTTGTATCGAGCTCAAGGATATAATACTCCTTTTTGGGGTCGGTTAAATCCCTGAAGGGAATGATAACGGTATGGTTATTATCATCAATAAAGTGCCCATAAAAGTTTTGATCTTTTAGCTCCTTGGGATGAAAGCCGATAAGTTTTTTAGCTGTTTGTGCAGATACCCCGGTTATTTTTAAGCGCACAATGTTGCCTTCGGTATCTTTCAGGGTATCCTGCATGGTAGTAACCTGTGCACCGGGATATTTGGCGACGGCATAAAAGTTATTTGAACCCGTATTTTTATCGCTATGGCCGGGTAGTAAATAACAAAGCTGCAGGTTGGGCAACGCGGTGCTATCTGATCTTATTTTCCCGGCGATGCTAAGCAACTGGGCCTGGGTTAAGCGTGCTTTGATATTAACAATAACTTTACTGGCAGTATCAGATTTTGTTACCCTGGATATGGTGTAGTATGGTACGTCTTTTTTAGTGCAGCCACAGGCAAGCAGGAGTATGGAAGTATATAGAAAGATGTTTTTCATAGCAGTCAAAGATAAACACGATTTTTCACTCATTGTTTATTTTTTAGGTGTTTAAGAAGCTACGTCGCTTAAGAATTTTGCAGGATTTAGAGGATTTTGCCTGCAAAGTACGAGGAAAAGTTGAATGTTATGTTGATTTTCTTTAAATTATAACTAATTGATAATCAAACATAAAGGTGTTCCGCTTTGTGTTTTGTGAAAGCTTAAAGTGTTGACTGTCAGTGCAAATAGTGTTCCACCCGTTCCGGTGCGTTTCACCGTTCCGATGGAACACTTGTGGCTCATTATCTTGTTGTTTTCAGTGCTAAATTATCCCGTAAAGCGCTCCGCCTTTTTCGCCCATTTTGTCAACTGATTTTTCAACTTCCGGGTCCCGTTCCAATACAGGGGCATGGTGAGGCTTAATGCGGGCATCAATAATAAGCGGACCGGTACAGCCCCAGTGTTTATGCTCGGTAAAGCTGCCTATGCCATAAATATCGTGCGATGGGTTGCTGCGGGTAAACGTTACCCAAACAAAGTTGCTGATGTTTTGGGCAGCGAAAGCAGCATCGTCACATAATACTATTAATGGCAAGCCATTTAGCTCTTCTTCCTCTTCTTTCAGTCGGTACTCTATAATGCTGATGATGTTGTCGATATCCTTATGGTTCACATGTTTGGGCACTTCAACCATCAGCACACCAGGCATAGCCATTTTGTAGTTGTTTACCGGCTTAGGCAGATCGAACCAGGATGGCAATGCTGTCCACAGCTCACGTTTGATGTCGCCGGCAACGGTAATGGCTACCTTACTGCCGGTGTTGAGTCCATCTCCGCTATAGTCAAGGGTGTCGATAGTGGTACGGGTATAAAAGTGGAGGTCGCGCGTAAGGTCTACGCGTTGCAGCATGTGCAGCAGGAATGCTTCGATATTGTTTACATCCAGTGACGGGTCATCTTCCTGGGCTGCAATCAGCAGGTATTTGGCCAGGCTCAACTGGCTTTTGCCCAATATGTGATTGGCAATGGTCAGTATCTCCTGCGGTTTACGCTCTTTAATGTAGGGTGTATAACGCTCGCTGCCGATAGCAAATAACAACGGGTGTACGCCTGCCGCGTCCACCGCGTTAACGGCATGCAGGCCCGGAATTTCCTTGGGGATGGCTGCACCGCTGATCTCATGGATGAGCGCCCCAAAACTGGTATCCTCCTGTGGCGGGCGGCCAACCACCGTGAACGACCAAATGGCATCCTTACGATGATATACGTTATGAACCTTTAATAAAGGGAAAGGGTGCTTTAAGCTGTAATAACCCAAATGATCGCCAAAAGGGCCTTCGGGCTTGTTTTCAAGCGGCATTACTGTGCCGGTGATCACAAAGTCGGCATCCGAAGAAATACAGAACCCTTCCTCATCATAAAAATAACGGAAACGGCGGTTACCCAGGGCTCCGGCAAAGGTCATCTCTGATAAGCCTTCGGGCAGGGGCATCACCGCAGCAACAGGGTGCGAGGGCGGACCGCCTACAAATATGCTCACCTTTAATGGTAGCCCTTTGGCGTTTGCTTTGGTTTGGTGTACGCCAATGCCGCGGTGCAGCTGGTAGTGCAGGCCTATCTCTTCATTCAAAATATAATCGTTACCGGCCAGCTGGATGCGGTACATGCCCAGGTTGGCATTCATGATGCCCGGCTTATCGGCGTCCTCAGTGTACACTTGCGGCATGGTCACAAAGGGGCCGCCATCCATGGGCCAGTTCACAATCTGCGGGATATCGCTGATCTTACATTTACCGAACGTTACCGGGGCATTGCTGCTACCTTTCATGGGCAGGGCCGATAGGGCTGTAAGCGCTACATTTGCATATTTAAAAGGCTGTTTTATAGCTTTAAGCGGGTCGTTTTTGATTTCGACAAGGGTTTTGATCTTATCCAGCGTATCTCGGAAAATAAATTTCGAACGCTCCAGGGTACCAAACAGATTGGATACCGCGGGGAACCTGCTGCCTTTAACCTGCTCGAAAAGTATGGCTGGCCCCTGGTTTTCAAATACCCGGAGGTGTATGGCTGCCATTTGAAGGTAAGGGTCAACCTCCTCCTTAATCCGTACCAAATGACCATGCTTTTCCAGGTCGGCAATACAAGCCTGTAAACTTTTATAACCCATTCCGCAAAAGTAGTTCATTGGTTTATTAGTTCATCGGTTCATTAGTGGAAATTGTTTATCAGTTTGCTTTGGTAAGCTTAATTAAAATGTAGCCCATTTTAGGTTGACCGTGAATATTACCAAAGAGCAACGCCTGCAAAGACCAATGAACTAATGAACCAATCACCTAATCATTCCTGATCACCTTCTTAAACGCCTCAGCCGCTTCGGTGGCTTTTTCCGGGTCGCCGAGGTAACTCCATCTCAGGCCTACAATATACTTGTACATGGCCTGGTTAATTTGGTCTACGGTTACTTTTTCTATCAGTTTTGGCAGGTCATCGGCAATTTGCCACCCGCCTAAAATTTCGGCAATGCCCAGGCTGCCGGTAATTGATGCGGTGCTTTGCTGCTTGATATAGTTTGTGGTAATAAAACTGCTTTTTATACGCTGTAAACCTTCGGGAGTTAAACCATGGCTTAATACTTTTTTTACCTGCCTGTTTATGGCCAGTACTGCCTCTTTTGGATTAGTTGTACTTACATACATAATACCATATGGCATTTGCTGCATTACCGAATATGTACCCGGATCATAAGAAAGGTTAAGCCTTGTGCGCAATTCGCTAAAAAGGGAGCCGCCCAGGGCCGAGATCCCAACGCGGTAAGGCACATAATCGGGGCTGGTGAATTTAGGGGAATTCATAATGCCATTAATGTAATTAGTTTGCAGGTTTCTGTCTTCCTTCAGTAAATGATAATCATTCCAGATGGGCTCTTCCAGGGTTACCGGATTATAAGGTTTTGACGGTAAACCTGAAAATGATGCTTTAATTTTTGCAATAAGCTCCGCTTTATCAACCTTACCGGCAACCACAATAAACAGTTGGTTTTTATTTAATATGGAGTTGTAGTAGGTTTTAAGATCAGCGGCTGTAAGTTTGCTCAAAATTTCTTCGGTGCCATCCGGATCTGTAGCATATGGGGTACCCTCAAAGGCATTTTGCAATACCAGGTGTTCTGCTTGTTTGTCCGGGTTTGATTGATTGCCTTTTACCTTTGCAATCATTTTGTTCCTTAAAAGCTCAGCCTCACCGGCATCAAAAATAGGGTTCACAATAGCTTCGGTAAACAGGTCCCAGCCCTCGTTAAAATATTTGGCAACGCATTCCATCTGGATATTGCCATAATCATATTCTGAGTTCGAGCCTATGTTGATGCCATATTTATCGGCCCTGTCCTTGTAAACATTGCCTGTGTATTTTTTTGTGCCGCATTCATTGGTTGCTTCCAGCGCAAAGCTTTCAATACCAGCCTGGCTTGTAGGGTAATTGGTTACACCGCCCCGATAGTACATGCGTACATTAATGATCTCTTTTAAGGTTGGTTTAAATATCACCTTTATGCCATCCACATCAAACGAGGTAGTTTCTGTTTGAGCCAAAACCATAGATATGCCGCTCCAGATCAACAGGATGGTTGTTAATAGTTTCTTCATTGATTTAATGAGTTTGATGCTGTAAAAAAGGTTTTGGGATCAACTTGTGCGGCAAGGGTGGGGTTGATAAGCATCCCGGCGCAATAGGGTTTGTTTTTAATATACTTGCGTACGTAGTTTTGCAGATCGGCACGGGTTACCTTGTTTAACCTCGCATTATAGGTAGTGAAGTAATTAAGAGAGGCCGACGACCACCAAAACGATAATACCTGCACAAAATCGGATGCTACCTCTTCTTCCTGAACCTTAAGGATGCCCAGTTTTTGTTTGGAAGTGGCAATTTGTTCATCAGTTACATAATCATCCTTGTCCATCAGCGCAAGTTGCCTTTTTACTTCGGCCATGCATTCCTTAATTTTATTGGGATTGGGTACCACAAAGAGGGTGATAGGGCCAACATGACTTAAGGTTAAATAACTGATGTTTACATCAAGCGCCAGGCCCGATTGTACCAACGCTTTTTTTAGTGTGGATGAGTTTTGATTTAATATATAGCTAAACACATCTGCCGCGTAGGTTGATGGAATATCGGTACGGGTATCGGGCCCCTGCCAGTCTATCATAATAAAAGGCACGTTGCTCAGGTCTGATTTAATAATAAAATAATCCGGCTTTACCAGCGGTTTAAATTCAGGAATAGGCCATTTTTTAAACGGATCAAAGCCAGATGGCTTCCAGCTGCCATAAATAGCTTCTACTTTTTTAAAAACATCCTCATGCGCAACGTCGCCGGCAACGGTTAGCAACGCGTTATTGGGGTAATAGTATTTGTTTTTAATGGAATCCATCAGGTCGGGTGTGGCCGAGCGGATAACATCATGGTCACCTATGGCGTTTTTACGACTGTACAGGCTGCCCCACATGTGGTGGTCCATAGCATTGCTCAAAGCAAAGACGGGACTCGATTCCTGCCGTTGAAATTCGCCGTCAACAACCACATTTTCCTTAGCCATTTCCTTGCTGTCAAACAATGGGTAGCGGATGGCCGAGTTCATAAAATCAAGCCCCTGGTTTAAGTTGAATTTTGGCAAAGTAAAATAATAGTTTACGTTTTCGTAAGTGGTCGATCCGTTAAACTGCATCCCCAGTTCACTTACCTTGTCTAAAAAATCATCCTGGTTTTTATAATCCTTATTGGCTTTAAAAAACATATGCTCGTACAAATGGCTCAGGCCGTTAAACTTCGGCGTTTCGGTGTATGATCCATTTTTGCAGGTAATCATGATAGTTGCAAGTGGTACACTATTATCTTCAACCACCAGTACATCCAGGCCGTTGGGTAGCTTGCGCAAAAACATATTGGCAGGCAGTTTAGTTTGCCCCAAAAGCAAAACGGGCATCACGGCAGAAAGGAGTAAAAGCAGGCAGGCTTTCTTGTTCATGGATTTAAGTTTTAAGGGCTTAAAATAGTAAAACAAATTAACGCAAAGGGCATAATCTGCGTTATATATTAAAATACTTGTGAAAGGGTTAGTGGCTATCTAAAAAAGTTATTGTTACTTTCGCAATTCAACATTGCTGCAAATTATGTCGGTAATTGTACTAACGCTTATTATTCTTATCGGCTCGTATTTTGCGGGATTACTGGGTTCGCTAACCGGTTTGGGTGGTGGGGTGGTTATTATTCCCTTACTCACACTGTTATTAAAGGTTGATATCCATTATGCCATCGGCGCTTCGCTGGTATCGGTAATTGCTACTTCATCTGGATCGGCCGCGGCGTATGTTAAAGAGGGTATCACCAATATCAGGCTGGGTATGTTTTTGGAGATTGCCACCACAGCTGGGGCAATGGTGGGTGCGTTGATTGCTGTTTATATCCCAACTCATTACATCGCTATATTATTTGGGGTGATATTGATCCTCTCGGCCATTATGTCTTTAAAGAAAAAGGTTGAAATTATTAATCAGCAACCAAGTAAACTTGCCGAAAGACTCAAACTGAACAGCACATATCCATCGCGTCAGGGCACGGTAGCTTACAAAGTTAAAAACGTAGGTGGCGGCTTTTTTATGATGATGTTTGCCGGCACCATATCCGGATTGTTAGGAATAGGATCTGGCGCGTTAAAGGTGTTGGCTATGGATACCATTATGCGTATCCCCTTTAAAGTATCAACCACAACAAGTAACTTTATGATAGGTGTAACAGCCGCGGCAAGCGCCGTAGTTTACCTTCAACGGGGATATATTGACCCGGGACTATCCATGCCGGTTGCTATAGGAGTTTTATTGGGGGCGCTTAGCGGATCAAAAATACTGGTACACACCAGTTCATCCGGCTGGTTGCGTTGGGTTTTTGCTATAGTTGTAACCTTTTTGGCTTCGCAAATGATATATAATGGGTTCACACATAAGATTTAGTCATGGGGCATGATGCTGCGCTTGCCATTGGTGCCTTTCTGGTTAGAAAAATAGTTATAGCTAATTAAAACAAAGCATTCGATCGTCAATTCCCACTAATGACTAATGACTAATGACTAATGACTAATGACTAATGACTAATGACTAATGACTAATGACTAATGACTAATGACTAATGACTAATGACTAATGACTAAATTCAAAGATACCGACATGCAATCCGTTATAGGCTGGATATTGCGGGCAGGGGTTTTAATATCCATGAGCGTGGTGTTTATTGGCGGTGTGCTGTACCTGTACAGGCACGGGCAAAGTCATGTAGATTACAGTACCTTTAAGGGTGTGCCCGATTTTGTACAGAATGCAAGTGGTATCATTAATGGCATTTTTACATTACGTGGCAGGGCTATTATACAAGCCGGTATTATTTTACTGATAGCTACACCAATAATAAGGGTTGTATTCTCGGCTATTGGTTTTGTATTGGAAAAGGACTACCTGTACCTGTGCATTACATTATTAGTTTTGCTTATTATTTTGGCAAGTATGCTTAGCGGCCACGCGGGATAATTGTTTTTTAAAACATTTTTTCTTTTAGCATATTATATATAATAATATGTAATACCAGGATATGCAAAGGCAGACTGTGCAATCATCGGCATTAAGTAGTGCGGGCTATAATCCTTCCACGAAGGTTTTGGAATTGGAGTTTAGAGATAGTGGAGGGGTATGGCAATATTTTGGCTTTTCAAAAGCATCCTTTAAAAAATTTATGCATGCCGAGTCATTAGGTAACTTTTTTGTAACCCGGATAAAGGGTAAGTATCCCGAACTAAGGATAAGGTAACCAAAAGGTTTAGTTACCCGTACGGCGTTGCTCATCGGCGTTGCCTGTATCATGCTTTAAGGCCGACTTAACTGTGCTTTTACCAAAGCGGTAAGAAAAACTTATTCTGAATATGCGGGTTTCTTTTTTGTCTGTTCCTGATAGGTCGACGTTCTGGTAAACAGCATGATTGCGGTCGCGGTCGGTGTTAAAAATATCAGTCACATTTGCTTTGATACTGCCACGTTTGTTAAAAAGCTGTTTGCTGATACCAGCGTTAATAGAATAGGTTTCTTTTAGCCGGTTGATCCCATATAAAGTAGGCGATTCATACCGGCCCGAGATCTCGGCGGATATGGTACTGCTGATAGCAAAGTTTTGTGTGCTGTTGGCCGTAATATACTGCGATGCCTTATCAAAATTGCCGTTAACGGGATAAGCTTTGTAGCGTAGGTATGATGCATCCACATTGAAATTGCCCGACCACCAACTGGTAAAATGCACAGGCGCATAAAACGCAATTCCGTATGAAAATACATGGCCAAAATTTTTGCGCTCTGTTACATTAACCTTGGTGGCATCATTTTGATTGTATAAAGGAAAGTCATAGGCATCATTAGTTTGAGAATAATATACCGATGTAATAAATTCTTCTTTATAAGTATGCGATAGCTGGATAGTATTGGTATACTCAGGCTTTAGGTTTTTATTACCAGACCGGTAATCATATGGATCTGTATAGTATAAAAATGGATTAATATCCTGGTAATCGGGTCGGTGTATACCGCTGTTGTAGCTTAAACTATATGCGTTTTTATTATTGTAAGTGTATGATAACTGTGCCAGGGGGAAAAGGTTAAAGTAATTGTTAATGCTGGCATCTGTATAGTTTTTGTTTAATCCTATCGAAACACCTTTTGAGTGGGTATTCTCGGCACGTATACCAGCAGTAAGGTTCCATTTTCCAATTTTGTTTACATAGTTTATATAACCCGCGCTTACCTGTTCGGTATATAAAAACCGGTTACTAAAATTAGTGTCAGCCTTGTAGGCGCTATTTACTTTAGGGCCGAATATGAGGTTATTATCACTTTTGGTACTACTGTATTTAACACCGGCCTCTAATCTCGACGTTTTAGAGAACGGGTTAATATAATCGATCTTTGATGTCCAGGTGTGGATGTTAGATGGCGAAAGATTCTCCAACTCCATCGTATTGCGGTAAGTGCTGCTATTGGGCCTGTAAAAGTTATTGGTAATATACTCGTTTGAATGGCGCTTATAAGTGGAGTAATTTACATCTGCAGATATAGTTTTGCCGCTTTTATCCAATTCGCCATTATAATTAATATTATAGTTAAAAAGGTTGCTGCCCCTGTTAAGATCAGATTGAGCAATGATTACCGAATCAAGTTTGTTTTGATTGGAAATCTGTAAATTATTACTTTTTACAAAAGCGTCAGTCCTTACAATGCCGCTCACCAAAATACCTATAGTTTGCTTTTCTGACAGGGAATAATCAACGCCCAATTTGAAATTATGATTTTGTGTTCTTTGAATATTATTATACGCTACATTATAATTACTTAAAGTATCATGATAATTAATATTCCTGTTGTTGCTAAAGTAGCGGGTGGTTTTATTGTCATCAAAAGTGTAATTACCAAACACATTAAGTTTTGTCGTACGGTTATTGAACACTATCCCGGTACGGCCCTTGGCATATTTGCCTATGCCCGCACCGGCGGTATAGGTTCCGTTGGTGCCCAGGTTTTTACCTTTTTTTAGTACGATATTGATGATGCCACCACCCGAAGCATCATATTTTGCCGAGCTGCTGCTGATGATCTCGATTTGGTCAATAGTGCTGCTTTGCATGCTGCGCAACAGGTTATTAAGATCATCGCCGGTTAGGTTTGTTGTTTTGCCGTCAATAGTGATGAGGGCTGGTTGCCGTCCAATAATGCTTAATGTTTCTTTATCGCCCCCGGCATGTACTCCCGGCGACTGGCGCAATATTTCATAGGCCGAGTTACCATCGGCTAAAATACTGTTTTGAATGTTTAATATAATTTTGCCCGGCTTTACTTCAATGTAAGGTTTACGTGCTATAATTGTAACATCTTTTAGCTGGGTGCTTACCTGTTTCAGAATAACGTCAGGAGCTGCAAAAGTTTGGCCGGCATTTAATTGATAAGGCCCTGCATATACTTTGCCACTGCCTATCTGGGTTACTAAAAGTAAATAATTGCCGGGTTTCAGGTTATTTAATTTGTAGTTCCCTGATCTATCAGCCAATCCCGATCTAATGATGGTCGAATCAGCATATTTCATCAGTACAACGGTAGCCCCCTCGGCAGGGCCGTTAATATCTATCACAACTTTACCTTGAATAGCCGAAGGTTGGGTTTGAGCAAAAGAAATACAACGCACTCCGGTAAGGAATGCAAAAAAAATGCTTCCGAATAAAACCTTCATTAATAGTTAGATGTAGAAATTTCCGATATTTTCAGTATATGAAATGTAACGCAATATAACACAAAATATTAAATTGATAATATATTGATAATTTGTTTTTTACGGCCTGTTAATAAATAAGATAGGTTTCATATCGATGATTACAGATAAAACCCCTTGTAAATCTAACGTTGCTCTCATTGTGAAATATGTAAATCAAATAAAATGAAACCCATACGTTTTTTATTAATTTCGCATCAAACAGGCGTTACGCCGTTTGGAAGATTATAACCATGAAGAAAGTTAGTTTTTTAGTACTGATCATATGTTTTGCAACTAAGTTGTTTGCACAAACAGAGCCGGCTAATTATAAAACCGCACTAAGCAGGTTTATACAATTTTACAACAGTAACAAGCCCGATAGTATTTTTAATTTTTTTAGTCCCGAAATGAAAGCCAGCCTGCCGTTGGAAAGTTTCAAAACTACCACCCTTCAATTAAAGACACAAATGGGGAGCCTGGACCGTACGGATTTTGTAAAATTTGCCAGCCCCATAGCCGCATATAAAGCAACATTTAGTAAAGGAACTTTTTTATTAAATATAGCTTTGAATGATAAAAATCAATACACTGGTTTGTTTTTAAAACCATATGAGGGTGCAGCGGCCGAGGCAAATACAAACGGACCTACTGCCCCTGCCGCAGCTGCATTTGTTATGGATCCGTCTATTCAAGAAACACCGGTATCGGTAAAAAACCTTGCCGGCGCTATATCGGGTACTCTGGCCATGCCTAAAAACGTTACCGGCAAAGTACCGGTAGTATTGATAATTGCCGGATCGGGTCCTACAGACAGAGACGGTAACAGCCCTAAGTTAGGCTTATCGGCCAATGTTTATAAAATGATTGCCAACGAATTGGGCAAAAGCGGTATCGCATCTTTACGCTATGACAAACGCCTTGTTGGCCAAAGTGTAAGCTCTACCACAGAAAATCAGATAAGGTTTGAGGACTATGTGGAAGATGCCGTTAACCTGATAAATTTCCTGAATGATGACGATCGGTTTTCCCGCATCATTGTATTAGGCCATAGCGAAGGGTCATTAGTAGGCATACTTTCATCTGTTGATGAGCCGGTAAAAGCATTCATTTCTGTAGCCGGTGCGGGCGATTCGGCTGATATCATCCTTACCGAACAAATGAAATCGCAGCCAACACTTATTTCTGAAGGATTTAAGCGGATGCTTGATAGTTTGAAAAGAGGGAAGACAACCGATAATATTGATCCTTCACTATATTTTATAGCAAGGCCCGGGATTCAAAAATACCTGATGTCATGGTTCAGGTATAACCCTGCCAGGGAAATCAGGAAATTAAAAATGCCTATACTTATTGTTCAGGGCACTACCGATTTGCAGGTAAAAGTTACCGATGCCGAAAAATTAAAGAAGGCCAAATCAGATGCTGTGCTTGATATTATACCCGATATGAACCACGTTTTAAAAGAGGCGCCTTTAGATAAGGATAAAAACTTAGCCACCTACAACGAACCAGATCGGCCCCTCAAACCCGAATTTGTGAAAGCGGTTATTAGTTTTGTGAAGAAGGTGAGGTAGGTTATTTTTGCTTGCAATTACGCATCTTACTTAATTTAAAGGGGCTTATTCCCAGGCTCCTAATAACCTCCGTATTACGATGATCTCGGCAATATGATAAGCCATATGATCGGCCGCCTGCAATGCTTCCCGCAAAATATGCTGTCCATCGCCATGTGGGATCCTTGTAAACAGGTCCCCGGTTTTTACAAGTTCTATAAGTTCGTCCAGGTCTTTATTTATTTGGTTCACTGATTGGTCCCATGCTTCATCGCTTCCGGGTTCGGTTTCTTTTGGCCAGTATCCATCAGGCCATTCGGGCGATTGATGGCTGCCATCCTTACAAAACTCCAGCATATCCCATTGTGCAATGCGTATATGATCAACCAGTTGCCAGATGCTGTAAGGTAACTTATCGGGTTTTGCACCACGCTGGTTTTTAGGTAAGCCATCCAGCGCTTTTTTTATATTGGCGTGGGCATTACCGCCTTGCAGTAAATGCACTATTTCTTCAATCAAAATTTTATGTTCGTTATTCATAATGCCCAAAGTAACAAATTAAGCTACCGTTTGATTTATTCACCTTAAATGTTTTAAGTTTATGCGGTATTTAATTTTATTATCCCGTGATTAAAAACATACTGTTTAAAATAGCACTGGCTGTTGTGCTTTTCATGGTAGCCTTAACAGGCTGCAAAAAGGAAAGCGCAAGCAGCTATCCCACGTTTGGTAAAGATGATGAAGCTTTCACCATTTATGAAAACTCCTTCCTGGATGGTTTATGGAAGATAAATCCCGACTGGGCTACGTCCGTAGGTTACCATAAATACGATAGTTTGCTATTTATTCCAAATCAACAAAGTCGCGATAAGATACTTGATTTTGCCAAAGTGCAAAAAGATTCCCTAAGCAGATTTGATGTAAACACGCTTAATGAAAGTAACAGAGTTGACCTTAAAATGATGGAGAATCAGCTGGATTATGCGCAATGGCAGATAAAACAGTTGAAGAGCTATGAGTGGGACCCATCATCATACAACGTAATTAGCACTTTTGCCTATATTTTGAATGAGCATTATGCTCCGCTTACCAAACGCCTGCGCAATTTTTACCAGCGAATGGTTAATGTGCCGCTTTTTTATAAAGATGCACAGAAGCAGATAAAAAACCCGGTGGCCGAACTTACCAGCCTTGCCATTGAGCAAAACCTGGGTGGCGTGGATGTAATAGAAAAAGACTTTGCCGATTCGCTTAAGAAAACCAATATCCCCAAGGCCGAACAAAAATTGATGACAGACAGGGCTGCCATCACCGTTAAGGCTATAAAGGATTATGCCGAATGGTTAAAGAATTTAAAGTACGACCACCCACGCAGTTTCAGGCTGGGCAAGGACTTGTATGAAGATAAATTTAAGTACGAAATAGTAGCGGCAAACACCGCCCAACAGGTTTACAATGCCGCGGTACAGCGTAAAAAATATGTTCACCAGCAGATGGCTAAAATAAGCAGGCAGTTGTGGCCAAAATATTTTGGTAATAAGGCAATGCCTGGTGATTCACTGGCGATGATTAGCCAGCTAATTGATACGCTGTCATCAAACCACGTAAAACCGGATGAGTTTCAGTCGGTCATTGTGCAGCTGATTCCTAAACTAAATAAGTTTGTGACCGCCAAAGACCTGGTAACGCTCGATCCGACCAAACCGCTCATTATTCGTAAAGAGCCGGGTTATATGGCAGGTGTTGCCGGTGCATCCATGAGTGGGCCGGGGCCTTATGATAAAAATGGCAATTCCTATTACAATGTAGGCAGCCTTGCCAACTGGTCAAAAGAAAAGGCAGAAAGCTACCTGCGCGAGTACAACCAGTACATCATCCAGATATTGAGTATCCATGAGGCTGTGCCCGGCCACTATGTACAGGGCGTTTATGCCAATAAAGCGCCAAGTATCGTCAAAGCTGTATTTGGCAATGGCGCCATGGCCGAAGGCTGGGCTGTGTATAGCGAGCAGATGATGCTGGATGCCGGCTACGGTAATAATGAAGCCGAGATGCTGCTGATGTGGTATAAATGGAACCTGCGTTCGGTATGTAACGCCATATTGGATTACAGCGTGCATAGCGGTGGCATGACCAAAGAGCAGGCCATTAAAATGCTTACCACCGAGGCCTTTCAGCAACAGGCAGAAGCCGATGGCAAATGGAAAAGGGTAAGTGTTAGCAGCGTACAGCTTACCAGTTATTACACCGGCTATAAAGAGATCATGGACCTACGCGATGCCTGGAAAGATAAAATGGGCGATAAATATAAACTCAAGGATTTTAACGAGAAATTTTTAAGCTATGGCAGTGCCCCGGTTAAATTTATTAAGGAGGCTATGCTGGCAAAGGAACCGGTGAAGAAGGGATAGAAGCCTCTCGCGTTTGTTTTTAAGCCCTCCCTTCGGGGAGAGTTTGGGTGGGCTAATAAAAAAAGATAGCCCACGAATAATAAATTCCCATGGACTATGAACCATGAGCCATTACCCATGAACTATCAAATTCTTTTTTACCTGTTTTATTAATACCCGTAATGATTTTTTATATGCTGCGCCAGCTGGGCCATTATTTTATCTTCCAGCTTACCCTGGCAGCAAACAACGTTTCGGTTTTCATCAAAATTAACTTCAGCGATAATCTTACCCTGATCAACCACGCGGAACTTTCCTGCCTCGTTGGGTAATACAGCTACAACGCGTTCATCGTTTTTAAAATTGATCAGCACGTGAAATTGACGCTGTGGTATAAATGCTATTTGCTGTAACATAAAACCCTCCTTTCGGTTATTAAAATGACTGAATGATAAAGAGTAATTGGTTACTATAAAGTTAACGAATTTAGTTTTAATTAATTGTTAAAATTTATTACATTTTTTTGATGAAATAATATAATATCTTAGCCCGGTAAGCTCTTAACGCCATGAAATATCTGTTCAACCTGTTTTTACTGTTAATTGCAACCGTTACCTGCCAGGGGCAAAGGTTAAAACTCGCCCTGCATTTAACAAAAGGTAATACTTATAATATGATTACCACCACCACATCGGCTATAAAGCAAACCATAAACGGGCAGGTAAATAATATGGATGTTTCAATATCCGGAACCACATCCTTTAAAGTGCTTAATGCAGACGATTCCCTGTACTATATGGAGGTTACCTACAAAAACCTGAATATGAAAATGCAGTTGCCAAACGGATCGGTGAGCTTTGATTCACAAAAAAAAGATCCTGCTGATATCATGTCGTCTATTTTAGGGGGACTGATTGATAAGCCATTTACTGCTACTTTTACCAAAAGCGGCAAGATCCAATCGGTTGAAAATGTAGAAAGCATGATCTCGTCGGTTCTTGATGGTTTTTCGCAGATCCAGGGAGTGCAAAAAGACCAGTTAAAAGCAAAGTTCATACAATCGTTCGGTGGCGGGGCCATTAAAGGAAGCATCGAAATGTCGACAGCGGTTTTTCCGGAAATAGCTGTGGCAAAAAATGATAAATGGACCATCCATACCACGCTTCAAAGCACCATGAAGGCCAATGTTACAACGGATTACCAGTTAACTGATGTTACGCCATCAAGCTACGTGATCCATGGCGATGGCGCCATAGTAACCATTACCGGCCCGGTAGCAGATATGCCCATGAAATATGATATGAAGGGCACCATGATATCCGATATTAAAGCAGATAAGGTAACCGGCTGGATCAGCGAATCAAAAATTAAACAAAATATCAGCGGAACGGTGTCAATAAAAGATAATCCAGATGTTCCCGGCGGCATTACCTTTCCAATGAGCATGATTAGTGAAACGGTTATTACGGATAAGCCAATAGTCACCGGTCATTAGGCCAGCATTTGAAAAAACTAATGACCAGTGACTAACGACCAATCACTAAATTATTACCTTCGCATATATGTCACCCGCCGAAGCAAAAAACCAGATCCAGGCATTAACCGCCGAGTTAAAGCAGCACAATTACAACTACTATGTGCTGGCTATGCCTACAATTACCGATTTTGATTTTGACAAGAAACTGGAGCAACTGAACAAGCTTGAGAAGGAATTCCCAGAGTTTGCCGACCCGGATTCGCCCACGCAACGGGTTGGTGGAGATATCACCAAAGAGTTTGTTACAGTAAAACATCGCTGGCCCATGCTGTCGTTAGGTAACACCTACAACGCGCAGGAACTGGTGGAGTTTGATCAGCGCATCCGCAAGGCTATTGGCGATAATTTTGAATACGTTTGCGAGCTTAAGTTTGATGGCCTCAGCATGAGTTTAACTTATGAAGATGGCAAGCTGGTGCGCGCCGTAACCCGCGGCGATGGCACACAGGGCGATGAGGTAACTACCAACGTGCGCACCATTCATAGCATCCCCAAAAAGTTAGATAAAGGCGGCTACCCCAATCTGTTTGAGATAAGGGGCGAGGTGTTTATGCACCTGAAAGCCTTTGAGCGGTTGAACAAAGAACGTGCAGATAATGGCGAGGTGACTTACGCCAACCCGCGTAACTTTGCATCGGGTACCATGAAGCTCCAGGATTCGGCAGAGGTGGCCAGGCGTCCGCTTGACTGTTTCCTGTATGGTTTATACACCGAAAAAACTTTGTTTAAAACCCATTGGGAAAGCCTGGAAGCTGTAAAAAGCTGGGGTTTTCATGTAGACAACCATAGCCGCTTATGCGGCGACATTAACGATGTACTGGAATTTATAAACAAATGGGATAAAGACCGTTTCGACCTGAGCTACGATATAGATGGTATTGTTATTAAGGTAAATAATTACTCGCAGCAGCAGGAGCTGGGTTTTACCTCAAAATCGCCCCGCTGGGCCATATCATACAAGTTTAAAGCAGAGCGCGTGGAGACCGAACTGCTGCAGGTAAGCTACCAGGTTGGCCGTACAGGCGCGGTTACGCCGGTAGCCAACTTAAAGCCGGTGCTGCTGGCAGGCACAACCGTAAAACGCGCCACCCTGCACAATGCCGATGAAATTACCGAGCGCCTGAAACTGCACGAACATGATACCGTTTTTGTTGAAAAAGGAGGGGAGATCATCCCGAAGATCATCAGTGTGAATTTAGATAAGCGCAAACCCGATGCAAAACCTATAGCCTACTTAACCCATTGCCCGGCATGTAATACCCCATTGTTACGTACCGAAGGTGAAGCTGCCTGGTACTGCCCCAATGATGAAGGCTGCCCGCCGCAGATAGTTGGCAAAATGCAGCATTTTATTGGCCGTAAAGCCATGGATATTGATGGTTTGGGCGATGAAACAATTGAAACATTATACTCGCGTGGATTTATAAAACACATTAGTGATATTTACGATTTGTACACGCATGCCGATGAGTTAAAACAGATAGACCGTTTTGGAGAAAAATCCATCAACAATATGCTCGACGGGATCGAAAAATCAAAACAGATGCCGTTTGAAAAGGTATTGTTTGGTCTGGGCATTCGTTATATTGGTGAAACAGTAGCCAAAAAACTGGCTTTTCATTTTAAATCAATTGATAAACTGGTGGCTGCCAGTCTTGAAGACCTCGTGGCTGCGGATGAAATAGGTGAGCGTATTGCTCAAAGCATTATTGAATATTTTGGCGATCAAAAACATCAGCAGGAAATAGAAAAATTAAAAGCCCGGGGCTTGCGGTTTGTTGTAGTGGAAAATGAAGTTAAGCTGGCAAGCGAGAAATTAACGGGGCAAAGCTTTATCATATCCGGTGTGTTCGAAAAATTCTCGCGCGATGAGCTGAAAGACCTTATTGAACAAAATGGCGGTAAAATATTGAGCAGTATTTCTGCCAAGCTGAGCTACCTGGTGGCCGGTGATAATATGGGGCCTGCCAAGCTGGAAAAAGCTCAAAAATTAAATATCCCCATCATCAGCGACCAGGAATTGCTTGACCTGATAGGCTAAATTTATAATGTCTTTTTCTTTTTCTAAGTGTCAATTTAGAGGGGCTGATGCTTCGTGCCTACCCATGACTGTTTGCAAAAAAAAGCCTTTTGTCATGCTGAACGCAGTGAAGCTATTCTTCGCTCTGTACAGTATGCGAATGGATCCTTCAATTTCAAGGATGACAAATCTTTTAAAACGTCACTTCCCCTTCAAAGTCCCGGGATTTTAGCCCTAACGGTACATTTAGTTATTTCCAAAGCGATTTCACACAATTTAACATTTAACCACTGTAACATTTAGTAAATAAGCTTCATCTTAGCTTAAATACCTGCTAAATGAAATTAACCCCGCTATTATTCCTGTTTTTAGGTTTAAGTATCCATGCGTTTTCACAACAGCAGCTCAACATCCGCGGTAAAATAACCGACGAAAATAATAAACCAATCCCTTTTGCATCGGTGTATATAAAAAACACCACCAAAGGCGTATCGGCCAATAGTGATGGGGCTTACCAGATACAGTTAAAGCCGGGCACTTATGAATTGCAGTTTAAAGCGGTGGGATTTGGGCAGCAAAGTAAACAGGTAACGCTAACCGACAGCCAGGTGATAAACATCAGCCTGAAAACAGAAATCTACCAGCTTAAGGATATTGCCATACATGCCGGCGGCGAAGATCCGGCCTACGCCATCATCCGCAAGGCTATTAAAAAGCGCAAAACTTATTTAAATGAGGTAAATGCCTATACCTGCGATATTTATATAAAAGGATTGCAAAAATTATTGGCCGCCCCAAAATCATTCATGGGCTTTGATGTGCAGAAAGCTACCAGCGAGGCCGGGCTCGACTCCAACCGTACCGGCATTGTGTACCTTTCGGAGTCTGAATCAAAATACAGCTTTATGCGGCCCGACCTGGTGCATGAGGTGCAGGTATCATCAAAAGTATCGGGTTTTAACAGGGCTTTCAGCTTTAACCGGTCATCAGATATGCTGGTGAACTTTTACCAGAATTTTGAGAGCTGGAAAGGCCTCAGCAACCGCCCACTGGTATCGCCCATAGCCGATAATGCCTTATTTTACTATAAGTATAAGCTGATAGGAGTGACCGTTGAAAACGGCGAAACCATCAACAAAATCCAGGTAACACCCAGGCGCGGTTACGATCCATGTTTTGAGGGCTATATTTACATACTGGATGATAGCTGGCGGCTTTCGGCATTGCAGCTTTTTATCAGCAAAAAATCAAACATCAATTTTGTTGATACGCTGAAGATAAACCAACAGTTTTATCCGGTAAATGATAAGGTATGGATGCCGGCTTCAATTAAATTTGAATTTACCGGCGGTGTTTTTGGTTTTAGGCTGGGCGGGTATTTTATAAGCGTTTATAAAAATTATGACCTTAACCCCGTACTTAACAAAAAGGATTTTGTGGAGCGGATCAATATCAGCAAAGGGCATGATAAGGATTCGGTATACTGGGCACAGGAGCGTCCTATTCCGCTTACCGATGAGGAAAAGAAAGACTATGAGGTTAAGGGTAAACTGGCCATTAAACGCGAATCAAAACCCTATCTCGATTCGTTGGATAAAGCCAATAACACTTTTAAACTAAGTAATTTGCTGGTTACAGGTATTGATACCCGTAACCGGTACAATAAAGAAAGTTTTCACTATAACAGTGTATTAAACTCGGTATTGTACAACACCGTTGAGGGTTTTGCTGTTAACTATGGTGTAAGCTACAGCAAGCTTACAGATACCGTTAACAACAGCTCTATAACCGTGAATGCCAGGGCACGCTATGGTTTCAGCAATCACCTGTTTAATGGCGTTGCCGGGGTTGCTATGCCCGTGAAGCGAATGACATTGAGCTTCAACGCAGGATCGGACATTACTGACCTCAACAATAATCAGCCCGAATCTCCATTTTTAAATTCGGTTTACACGTTGTTTTACAGGCGGAACTATCAAAAGCTGTATCAAAAGCAATTTACTTCGGCATCACTTTCCGGTCGGATCAGCGGCGGATGGCAGGCCAGCGCCTATGTGGAGTGGGCTAACCGTAAATGGTTGCCTAATAGTACCAATTACAGCTTTTTTCATAATAACGATCGCCAGTTTACTTCAAACAATCCTTTAGTGCCCACGCAGGATGTCCCGCTGTTTCCAGAGAATCAATCATTCAAAATAAGTACACGCGTTAGTTATGATTTTAGCAACCGGTATGAAACCTATCCGTTTGGTCGCCGGTATCTGCCATCCAAATATCCAACCATCGGTATCAATTATACCAAAGGGATAAACGGGGTATTTGGAAGCGATGTGGATTACGACCTGCTGAGTGCCGACATTGCCAAATCTGATATCGACCTCGGCTTTTATGGGCAAACATCCTTTTTTATCGGCGCAGGAAAATTCCTCAACACAAACAAAATATATTACCCCGATTATAAGCACTTTGATGGTAACCAGCTGGTAGTTTATAAACCGGCTTTTAGCCGCTTCCTGCTTTTGGATTATTATAATTTCAGTACACCGGATAAATACATCGAAGGTCACCTGGAACATAACTTCTCGGGTTTTATAACCAATAAGATCCCCTTTATCCGCAATTTAAAATTACAGGAGATCATTGATGTAAATTACCTGTACACCCCAACACTTAAAAATTACACCGAACTTGGTTTCGGTTTGCAATACCGCGCTGTTAGGGTATTGTACGGCGTGAGCTACAACAGCGGGAGTAATATGAGGAATAATTTGGTGATAGGAATTTCTCTTTAGTAGCAAGTAGTTAGTATCAAGTAGCAAGCAATCTTCAGCCGGCTATAATAGAAAACTGTACCATTAATACTAGTCAAGGCTCGAAACTTGATACTTATCCGATAAAATCTTGATACCTGATACTAACTACTTGATACTTTCCTCCTATATTAGCATCCTTTAAATTTAATCATGAATATATTTTACGGAACGGGGGTAGCCATGGTGACCCCTTTTCATGCGGATGGAAAGATCGACTACGATGGGTTGAAAAACCTTATTGAACATTTGATTGATGGCGGGGTAGAATACCTGGTATCATTAGGTACAACCGGCGAAAGCGCCACATTAAGCGAGGCCGAACGAAAGCAGGTTTGGGCTTTTACTGCCGGAGTGGTGAATAAGCGTGTTGGCCTGGTTGCCGGTATAGGTGGTAATAATACTCATGAAGTTGTTGAGCAGGTAAAATCATTTAATACCGATGGTTACGATGCTATACTATCATCAAGCCCGCATTATAACAAGCCTACACAGGAGGGTATTTACCAGCATTATAAAGCAATAGCCGAAAATGCGAAGCTGCCCATTATTTTATATAATGTACCCAGCCGTACGGGCAGTACTATAAGTGCCGAAACCACTGTGCGCCTGGCAAATGATTTTAAAAATATCATCGGCATAAAAGAGGCCTCGGGTAGTTTCGACCTGTTTAACCACCTGGTGCGTGATATGCCCGAAGGTTTTTTATTCATATCGGGCGATGATCCGGTTACTTTGCCTATGATGGCATTGGGCGCGGTGGGAGTGATATCGGTTATAGGCAACGCTTTGCCAAGACAGCTATCAGATATGGTGCGTTTATTATTGAATAACGATTACAAAGGCGCCCATGCCGCGCATTATAGTTTAATAGAATTTACCCGACTGATGTTTGCCGATGGCAGCCCGGCCGGCGTTAAAGCCGCCTTAAAGCAATTAGGCATTTGCGGTGATACCGTGCGGTTACCCCTGGTGCAGGTTGGCAAGGCTACTGCTGATGCCATTATTAAGGAAACACAAAGTTTAGCTTAAATAGCGACAGCTTAAAAATAAGGAAAGCCATGTCAATTTGATGTGGCTTTTTTGTTGCGGCAATAAATAGAAAGTGAGGGGACGTCCTTTAAATATCATTTCAATCCGGAAGATGGGAGAAGGTGTAAATTAACCTTTTGTCGCTACTCAGATCAGGAACAGATCGGATTTGAATTGTTTTATCCCTATTTTCGTATCATCAAATATGGACCTGGTAAAACTCACAACAAAATATAATGACCTGGGCATACCGGGGGTGCTTGATCATGACAGGTTTAACCTGATCGCTATTGATCATCATTCAACGCGAATTGAGGGTTCCACGCTCACCGAAATTGAAACGCAGGTGCTTATTAATGAGGGTCGCACACCGAATGGTAAGCCGCTTGAAGAAAGCCTGATGGTAACGGATCATCATGCCGCCCTTTTGTTTACAATGGAAAATGCAAAAGCTAAGCGAAGTTTATCTGAAACTCTTTTACAGCAGATAAATGCCTTGGTGATGAAAAATACCGGTAAAGTTTATAACACTATGCTGGGTACCGTAGATTCAGCAACAGGCGCATTCCGTAAGGGAAATGTAACGGCTGGAGTTTCCTATTTCCCGAACTTTGATAAGGTAGAACGATTAACAAAGGACCTTGTAAAAAAGTTGAATGAGGCAATGGAAAAGCCCCTGTCTGTAGCGGAGCAATTAAACCTTTCGTTTGATGCTCATTTCAACCTCGTAAGCATCCACCCGTATTATGATGGTAACGGTCGTGCCTCCCGTTTGCTGATGAATTATATTCAGGCTTATTATAAACTGCCTTTAGCCATTGTACAAAGTGAAAACAAGGTCGCATACATCCAGGCCCTGGTTGATACACGTGAACTGCAGGATATTCAGATATTCCGGAATTTTATGGCCGGCGAGTACGCTTTTCTGTTAGGGAAGGAAATAGAAAAGTTTGAAGAAATGAAAAAGCCTTCAAAAGGTGGGGGATTTTCCTTCTTATTTTGATCCCCGGCTTCCTGTTTATAATTGTAGGAGGCAAGAATATTAATTTTTCGCGATAGGGATAGTAACGGGCACCGGCCCTCGGGGCTAAGGCCTGTGTAGTATGAGTGAATAGCCCGGACCGCAGGGATCGCCCTCAATTTATCGATCAATAGAAACAAAATGGCAACAAAAAAACCCGGTTATTGATTGTAACCGGGTTTTTATAGGAATAAGATTGATCAAAAAATCTTCCTTAGCTTTCTTTGTTTTTAGCTTCTTGAACCTCAAGGCGAATAGCCTGTGCCAGGTTTTTAAGATCTTGCATACCTTTACGAACACGGGTTCCGGCAGCGCTGTTTCCTTTGTTGTAGAATTTGTCGGCGTCAGCCTCTAAAGAAGCTACAAGCTCTTTTACTTCAGTAAATTTTTTCATTTAATTACTCCTTTTAAATTATGAGGTCTATTGTTTTTAATTAAAGCTAATCTATAAGGTTTTTTTTTAATTTAAAATTTTAAAAGCCGAAAAATACTGCCTTTAAAGCGGTTTTTTTCCACATTTTTAGTTATTCGCAAGTATTTATGTTTTGATTGTACAATATGAAAATGGTACTATACTATAGTATATTTTAGTTATATGTAAATGATAAATTTAATAATTAAAATATGTTGGTATTAAATAGTATTTAATTGCTTTTTAATTTAGATAGGCCTTATTTGATATACTTATTTAATTGATGGTAATATTTCCGTATCGGCTGGCGAGATATATTTTTATGTTCGCCTGGATGTAGCGCTTAAGGCCGCCTTATCGTATAAGAAGAAAAAGCCGGTATGAAAAAAATATTTCTCCTGTTAAGTTTAGGATTGATTGTTTTTGGTTGTAAAAAAAGCAACCCTAACCCCGGCAAAAGCCAGGGGGTAATAATTGGCTACGACCTTAGGTTATGCCCCAGTCCCATGTGCGGGGGCCTTGAAATAACTATTAAAGACGATACAGCTAAAAACCCGCCACCCTTTTACAAAATTAATTCAACACTGCAACAATTGGGCATTAGCGAAAACACGGCATTCCCAATAAATGTTAATTTGAACTGGAAACACGATACCTTACCGTATGGCGCCTATAATTACATAGTTGTTTCGCAGCTAAAGGTTGTTAAATAGCTGTTTTACCAACAGATCACCCATGGCATTCAAACGCCATATAATACCCTCTATAATGCATGCCGGTTAAGAAAAACGGCTAAAGTTAATTTCACGCAAAGATGCCAGGACGCAAAAAAAATGAGCAAATCACATTGCGTCTTCACGTCTTTGCGTGAAAACCCTCTTAACATAATGGCATCGGCATATCGGATTGAAAGTTTTGCAATTATCCGTGTATATTTGGTATAGCTGCTCCCGGTGTTTGGCCATTGATGGGCGCTGCCCATTCTATATGTACGAAATTATTACGCAATCATTACGTAGCCTTGTTGATTTTACCGATGAGGAGCTTTTTTTGTTTATGCAAAGGCTTAAGCCGGTAAGCTTAAAAAAGTATGCTTTTTACCTAAAAGGGGGCCAGGTTTGCAAAAGCATGGTTATTGTTTATAAAGGCGGACTAAGGTATTTTTCGCGGGGCGAAAAGGGCGACCATACCATTGGGTTTGCTTTTGAAGGCGAATGGATTGGCGATTATGAAAGCTTTTTATTACAGACTCCATCGCCCGATTTTATTGAGGCCCTTGAAGATTGTGAACTGTTTACCCTGGGCTATGCCGATATGCAGGCTTTGTACCAGCACAGCCAGCGCTTTGAAAAATTTGGGCGCATCATTGCCGAGAAACTTTTTATTGGTGCTGCCAAACAAAACCGTAATTTAATGATACAATCGGCCGAAGACAGGTACCAGGAATTACTAAGCACCCAGCCCCATATATTTGAAAGATTGCCGCAGCACCTGATTGCATCTTACCTGGGCATCCAGCCTCAAAGCCTCAGCCGCATCCGGGCCAGGCTTTTAAACACCAAAAATTAACTTAGGTTAATAAATCAGCTGCTCTTTTTAACCTCAAATCATTTTCGGGCAAAGCTATTAACGTCATTTTTGTGCTGTGCATTTTAAATGCGCCGCGGTATCAAATAAATCAAAAATGATATGAATCCAGCACAGGTTTTTTCAGCAGTTAGCTCACTTGCAGCTTTGCAATGGCTGTTGTTAATAACGCTTCCAAAATGGAAGGCAACTCAATGGTTAATTAAGTATGCTGCTGTTCCCTTATTGCTGGCTGTTATTTACTGCATTTACGTTGCTGGCTTTTTTAGCATTCGGGGTGGTGGATTTGGGTCTATACAGGAGGTGCGCACGCTTTTTAGCAATGATAACCTGCTGCTTGCCGGCTGGGTGCATTACCTGGCTTTTGATTTACTTATCGGCTTCTCTATCATCCAATCGGCACAAACAAAGGCGGTTTCTCACTGGCTGGTAATCCCGTGCCTGGTACTCACATTCATGTTTGGGCCGTGTGGCTACCTGCTTTATCAAATCATCACTAAAATCAAAACCACCCAATGAAAACCTTATTCGCCCGGATCAGGAATATAAGTCCTGCTTTTTATTATTGCGGTTTAGCGCATTTTACGCTGTTTATGCTGATGTTCATCATCGCTCAGTTTGATCACCGGCAGCTGATGGGGATTAATTTATGGATCAAGCCTATGAAATTTGCCTTATCCATAGCTATTTACAGCCTAACGTGGCCGCTGCTTTTACAATACCTGCCTTTTGAGCGGGCAAAAAAAAGATTCATAAACTTTAGTGTATTTGCCCTCTCGTTCGAGATGGTTTGTATTGCTACACAGGCCGCAAGAGGGCAACTATCGCATTACAACATTGCCGGGCTTTATAACAACCTGGTGTTTGGCTTAATGGGGGTAGTTATTGCTTCGCAAACACTTTTTGCACTTTATATGGGCTTCCTGTTTTTTAAAGTAAAGGCCGCGCAAATACCGGCAGCTCTATTGTGGGGTATCCGTTTAGGGATAATTATGGCAGGTGTTTTTGCTTTTGAAGGTGGTATAATGGCCAGCCGGCTGGCGCATACCGTTGGCGCCAGCGACGGTGGACAGGGCCTGCCCTTTTTTAACTGGAGCCGGATAGCGGGTGATTTACGGATAGCTCATTTTATGGGTTTACACGCTTTGCAGATTGTGCCCTTATTTGCCTTTTTAACCTGGTTTAAAAACGCGGGAGCAACCATCATTTTCGCAGCAGCATATTTTGTATTAATATCCCTGCTTTTGTACAATGCCATGCTGGGCAGGCCCTTGTTTTGAAGAAGGTTGTAAACTGCGTATATTTTTCTCTGCAAAGTTTTTGCTCTCCGGAGCAGCGACCTTTGAGTTTGTATATTATTGAAAAACATATCTGCCCTTACCTTAATTATTTTAATGAATTTGCTCTGATTTCTTGATAGTTATAGTTGACAAAAAGCTAAAAACTAATTATATTTGAGTATGACAACACTAACTATCCATCCCATAACCGCTGATCAGGAAACTGCTATTCGCATGTTCCTGGATGCATTGCATGTTGATTATAATATCAGTGAAGAACCCGGTGATACAGCTTACCGGCTATCATCCAAAGCAAATCCAAAGCATCTGCAAAAATCAACTGAACAAGGGCAAAAACGAGATGTTACCAAACTTCACATTGATGAAATATGGAAGCTGTAAATTGGCGGCAAAGTTCTCTGAAGCTATCTGAAAATGATAATCTGTTTTAACAGCAGGTTAGGTTATTTGTAATGGGTATTTAGTGTAAAAACTCAATATTTTGCATCTCCCGCATGCAATCCAGATTGCATACTGCTCTGTATATCCGAAAACGCAAAATATCTTTGCATAATTTCACTTCAAACTAAAAATGCCCATAATTAAATCACGGGCATTTTTAGTTCAAAATTTAAAATATCTTCTGCAACAAATCCGGGTGATGCGCATGCAGTTTAATAATCAGTTCGCCAAATAGGGTATTGGCCCAGGCAAACCATTTGCGGGTAAAGTTGCTGGCATTATCCTTATGGAAACCTTCGT
Source organism: Mucilaginibacter sp. P5_A4 (assembly GCF_056400605.1). Classification (NCBI taxonomy): domain Bacteria; kingdom Pseudomonadati; phylum Bacteroidota; class Sphingobacteriia; order Sphingobacteriales; family Sphingobacteriaceae; genus Mucilaginibacter; species Mucilaginibacter sp. P5_A4. The sequence goes on from NZ_JBFUKX010000003.1 coordinate 112,869, forward strand.
GCATAAAGCCCGTACCGGCATGGGTGTTTTTTAGCATGTGCAGGCATCGGGTTATCTCTAACTTATCTGTTGAAGTTAGCGCGCGCATGGTAATAGCCATTGGCCATATAAAATCCATCCCCACATGCGGACCACCAATACCTTCGGCAACTTTGCCTTTAAAAAAGTATGGGTTATCCAGGCTCAGCACAAAGCGGCGTGTGTTTTGGTACAAAGGATCGCTTATGGGTAACGAATCGAGGTACGGCAGGGCAAGCAGGCTTGGCACATTGCTATCATCCATCAACAATTGGTTACCAAAACCATCAACCTCAAAGGCCAGAATTTTACCATAAACCGGGTGATTTGCAACCGCATATTTTTTAAGAGCGGCCTCCACTTCGGCAGCAAGGGCTTTGCACGTTGCCGCTGTTTTGGCATCCTTGCCTATCACAGTAAACATTTCGGCCATTTGCCTCAAACTGGTTATCGCAAAGTAGTTAGATGGTACCAGGAAGGGGTAGATAGTTGCATCATCGGATGGCCGGAAGATACTGCAGATGAGCCCAACGGGTTTCACCGGGTTACCATAACCCTTGTTTGGCGCGGTATCACTGGCGGTTTCTGTTTTACGTTGAAAGTGGTACGGACCTTTGCCTGTTTTACGTTGCTGTACTTTAAAAGTATCCAGTATTGTTTTACCTGCTTTTTGCCAGGTTTCGTCAAAAAAGCTGGTATCGCCGCTTATTTTCCAATAGTTATAGGCTAAACGAACCGGGTAACAAAGGGAATCAATCTCCCATTTGCGTTCATGCAGTTCGGGCTTCATGTCGGTTACATCGCTGTCCCATTCACTGCCGGTGGGGCCTTCGTTAAAGGCATTGGCGTAAGGATCTATCAAAACGCATTTGGCCTGCCGGCTTAATACCCCTTGTATCACCTTTTTAAGGGCCGGATCGTTTTTTATCAGTGGTAAGTACGGCCAAACCTGTGCCGATGAATCGCGCATCCACATGGCAAAAATATCGCCGGTGATTACAAATGTATCGGGTTTTCCGTCTTTTTCTGAATAATTTACTGTTGTATCTAAAGTATTGGGGTAACAATTTTCAAAAAGCCAGGCTATTTCCGGGTCTTTTATATCGGCTTTAACTTTTTGTATAATGCTTTCAACAGCCTTGCTGGTGAATTTGCGGTCGGCAGGTTTTGGGCGACGGCTTTCAAATACAGGCGCAGTGCTGCCAAGCCAGGTTGGCATTGGTACAACGCCAAGGCCTAAACCAGCAGTTGCAACGCTGTTTAGTTTAATAAAATGTCTTCTGGTAATCATAAGCGGTTTTTAATAGTATGGTAAATGTAAAAATATAAAAGCCTTTGGTTATCCAAAAAAAATCGTGCTAAATTAATTTAGTAACGGTAATTTGTCCGTATTATAAATTAAGGCAACATTTAATAGGGTGACTTATCAGCCAGATACTTTTTAACAGACGTTCAATACATCGAATACATATAAAAAAGCGTACACCTCATCAGTCTGATTATCTTTTATCTCAAAATCCTTTATCCTTAATCCAAAAAAAGCTATTTTTCCCCCATGCATCACCCCGAAGACAATCCCTGGAAAATAACCTCCGAAAAAGCCATATATGATAACCCCTGGATAAACGTGACAGAGTACCAGGTGATCAATCCATCGGGCAACCCTGGTATTTACGGCAAGGTGCATTTTAAAAACCTGGCCATCGGCGTTTTACCGCTGGACGACGATTTGAACACCTACCTGGTGGGCCAATATCGTTTTGTACTGAACCAATACAGCTGGGAAATGCCCGAAGGCGGTGGCCCGGAAGGCACCGATCCGCTGGAATCTGCCAAACGCGAACTGCTGGAAGAAACCGGCCTGAAAGCCAGCCGATGGACCGAAATCCAGCGCCTGCACCTGAGTAACTCCGTATGTGACGAGCTTAGCATTTTATACATAGCCCGTGGCCTAGCCCAGTTTGAAGCCGAGCCGGAAGATACCGAGCAGCTGATTATAAAGAAGGTGCCCTTTGCCCAGGTATACCAGATGGTTTGCGATGGAGCGATTACTGACGCTATGACGGTTGCTGCGGTGCTAAAAGTGCAATTAATGATCACAGAAAACCAGATATAGACCCATAGGATTTCACAAAATAACCTAAATTTGCCTGTCGAATGAAAAAAATTTTAGGCTATTTCCTTACCCCGATAGCTACCGGGATGTTTTTACTGGTACTTATTATATTTCAACCTATCCAGTGGGTATGCTTTCGTTTTTTTGGTTATTCGGCACATAAAAGGTCGGTTGATATCCTGAACCTGTTCCTTTTGCGTTCGATATACCTGTTAGGGAATACGGTTACCTTTATCAATAAGCAAAACCTGCCGCTTGGGCGGCCTATCATTTTTCTGGCCAATCACCAGGGGCTGCTTGATATACCACCCCTCATCTGGTACCTGCGCAAATATCACGCAAAGTTTATATCAAAAATTGAGCTTACCAAGGGTATACCCTCTATATCCTATAACTTGAGGCATGGCGGCGGCGCTAATATTGACCGTAAAGACGGCCGGCAATCCATCGGCGAAATTGTAAAGCTGGCCCAGCGGATGAAGGAGAATAAATGGTCGGCAGTGATATTCCCGGAGGGTACCCGCTCAACCGATGGTACCGTAAAAACATTCCAGGTTGGCGGAATAGCCACCATACTAAAAAAATGCCCTGAAGCCCTGCTGGTACCCATCGCCATAAAAAACTCCTGGAAAATGATCCAATATGGGCAGTATCCACTCAATACTTTTACGGCAATGACCTGGGAGGTGCTTTCGCCAATTGAACCCGCGGGGCGGTCTGTTGAAGAGCTGGTGCTTGAGGCGGAGAATATGATTAGGGCACGATTACAGGAATAAAACCGATTACAGAATTGGGTAGGATTTACAGATTTTTGATGTGCAGATGATGTCCTTTCCTGTTGTTTCTACTTCATAAATAACTTTTCTCTTTTGTTCGGAATTTATCGAATTTCTGGAATTTTTATTTGTATTTGGGGAGCCGATAAATTCTAAAAAATCATTAATTTGATAAATTCAGGTTCAGACATCATCTGCACATAATCCTGTAAATTCTGCCCAATCCCTAAATCGTGTTAAAAAATCCCCTTATATGTTGATATTCAGCTAAATGTTAACAAATAAATTACAGTCAGTTTACGTTTATATGGAACCTTATCGCTTATTTTTATAGACCTATAAAGTGGGTCGGCTAAAATTAACTTAAAACAATTTTTATGACCTGGAGAAAGTTCAGCGGTGAGGTGATCCAATCGCCCATTATGGAAGAGGTTGAAAGGGCAATTGAACGCGAAGCCAACCTTGGTAACAAGCTTAAAGTATGTATCGGAACCGATTCGCAGGTTAAGGGCACCGTAACTGATTTTGCTACAGTTATTGTTTTTGTGCGCGAGCAACGCGGCGCTTTTATGTTTATTCACCAGGAGCGAACGTCGCAAAAAATGAGCATCAAGGAACGGATGCTGAGCGAGGTGCAAAAATCCATCGACATTGCTTACAAGCTTTGCGATCTGCTCGACCTGTATGATGTGGAACTGGAAGTACATGCCGACATTAATACCAACCCAATGTTTAAATCGAACCAGGCGCTGCACGAGGCAATGGGTTATATCCTGAGCATGGGCTTTGTTTTTAAGGCTAAACCCGAGGCTTTTGCAAGCTCCTACTGCGCCAATAAAATAGTGCAGTAAAAAGCGTAAAACACAAAGTGGTGTATTTATATTTGGTCTTTACTACAGACCGAAAAAACTATGTCGCCACTAATTGAAATTAACGATTCGGCTATCGCCGGCCCGAACACTATACTTATCGATGCCCGCGCCGGGAAAGATACCCATGACCGCTACCTCGCCGGCCACCTTAAAAATGCTGCTTATGTTGACCTGGATAGGGATCTGGCAGCCCCGGTTACCAATGCTGCTATCGGCGGCAGGCACCCTTTACCCGATATTATTGATTTTGCAGCCCTGCTGGGCAAATTAGGTATAACACCCGATAGTCATGTTGTTGTGTACGATGATAAGGCTGCGGCTTTTGGCGGCGCCCGTTTCTGGTGGATGCTGAAAGCTATTGGTCATCAAAATGTACAGGTATTGAATGGCGGCCTGCAAGCTGCTATAAACGCAGATATTGAACTAAGTACAGAAGAATATACACCAACAGCGGTTGATCCATATCCTGTAGCTGGTGGGTACCGGGGTACAGTTGTTATTGAAGAGGTGGGCGCTGCAGCACATGACCCGGGCCGGATTGTTATTGATGTACGTGAAAGCCCGCGTTATTTAGGCCAGACCGAACCGCTCGACCTGATAGCAGGCCACATCCCCGGTGCGTATAACCTGCCTTATATTACTAACCTTGATGTTGACGGTAAATATCTGCCTGCCGAGGCCCTGCGTAAAATTTATGATGAAGCGATTGCTAATGTAAATCATGAGGATATCATTGTTCACTGCGGATCGGGTGTTACGGCCTGCCATACGCTTTTGGGTATGGAATATGCAGGTATTAGCGGCCCTAAATTATATGTTGGCTCATGGAGTGAATGGTCAAGGCGCGATTTGCCAATTGGCACTACTGAGCGATAAAGTAAAACAAGTGGGTATTTAATTTATCGATCCGTCAGTGAAAACATACGTTTTAAAAGCCGAACAAAAGATACCCATCAGTTTGGACGAGGCCTGGGATTTTTTTTCGTCGCCGGTTAACCTGGCTAAGATAACGCCGCCCGGGATGGGTTTTTTGGTAACATCTGATTATGCCGCGGATGCAAAGGTGTACACCGGGATGATCATCACCTACAAGATATCGCCCCTGTTGGGCATCAAAATGAATTGGATGACCGAGATCACGCATGTTGCCGATAAACAGTACTTTGTGGATGAGCAACGCTTTGGTCCCTATGCAATGTGGCATCACCAGCACCATTTTAAAGAGATAAAAGGCGGTGTGCAGATGAACGATATTTTACATTATGCCATCCCATACGGTGTTATCGGGCAGATGGTCAATAGCGTTTATGTAGGGAAAGAGGTTAGCAAAATATTCGCCTTTAGGGAGAAGGCCATTGAGCAAATGTTTGGGGTTTATAAGGGATAATTATATTAAACAAGTCGTGCCGAAATAAATCCGGCACGACTTGTTTTAAATTACACCAACTCCATCAAAGCTTCTTTGCTAAAGCCTTTTAATTCATCTGTACGTTCTTCGCGGATTTTTTGTACCCAATGAGGGTCTGCCAATAGTGGGCGGCCAACAGCTACCAGGTCAAAATCACCACGGTCCATGCGGCGTAATAATTCATCTAATGAGCTTGGGTTTGAGCTTGCACCTGCAAAAGCGCTAAGGAATTCGCCATCAAGCCCAACCGAACCAACGGTGATAGTTGCTTTACCGGTTACCTTTTTTGCCCAGCCGGCAAAGTTCAGGTCCGACCCTTCAAAATCGGTTTCCCAGAAACGGCGTTGCGAGCAATGAAAAATATCTACACCGGCATCGGCCATAGGGTTTAACCATGCTTCCAGTTCCTGTGGTGTTTTAGCCAGTAGGTTATTATATTCGGCAGGTTTCCATTGTGATAGGCGGATGATAATGGCAAAATCATCACCAACCTGTTTCCTTACTTCTTTAATTACTTCAACCGCAAAACGGCTACGCTCGGCCAGGGTTTTACCACCGTATATATCGGTACGTTTGTTGGTAGCATCCCAAAAAAACTGGTCTATCAAATAACCATGGGCACCATGGATCTCTACGCAATCAAAACCTAACCTTTTGGCGTCGGCAGCTGCACGGCCAAACGCGGCAATGGTATCGGCAATATCAGCATCGGTCATGGTATTACCATTGTAATTGCCCGGCTTGTTTAAGCCAGATGGTCCTTCAAATGGCTGTGACGGAACCCAGCCCGAATGATGGTTGTCCATTATGCCCATGTGCCAGATTTGCGGCGCCATAGCGCCACCGGTGCCATGTACACCATCAATTACGTTTTGCCAGCCGGCCAATGCCTGTTCGCCATAAAAATGTGGTATGTTGGCATCGTTTGACGATGAAACGCGGTCAATTACAGTGCCTTCAGATAAAATTAAACCTACTTCGCCTTCGGCACGTTTGCGGTAATAAGCTGCAACGCCGTCAGTTGGTACTCCGTTTGGCGAAAATGAACGTGTCATAGGCGCCATTACTATCCGGTTTTTGATATTTAATGATTTCAGGCTAAACGGCCTGAACAAAGTGCTGTTAGTGCTCATTGTATATGTATTTAGATGGTAAATGCTTGTTTATAATTCTGATTCAACCAGTTTGCTCAGGGCTGCAAATGCTTCTTCATTGCGTTTGTAATAGGTCCATTGGCCAACGCGGGTAGCGGTAACCAGGCCGGTACGTTGCATGAGTGCTAAATATTCGGAAACGGTAGATTGGGTGAGCCCTGATTTATGCTGGATTTGTCCCACGCAAACCCCGTTTTCAAAACCGCCTTCCTGTTCGGGGAAACTTTTTTCGGGTTCCTTAAGCCATTGCAGTATTTGCAACCTGGCTTTGTTCGATAATGCTTTAAATATCTCCAACTGATCCATGGGACAAATATATATCGACTTTTCCCGATATTCCAATTAATAATGTAGAGATGACATTAGATTGATGAAGACTGTAAACTAATCACAGGATTAATCGCCCAAAAGGGTAAAGCTATTTCAGGACCTGGCAGCTGATTGACTGTTCCACCGGAACGGTGGAACGCACTGGAACGGTGTGGAACGCCTTGGTGTTGATTTTCAGTATTTTAAGTTTTGATAAAGTAGGGCCTGGAACACTTCTATGCTGATGGTCAGTGTGTTAAGTTTTTTAATAAAATGCAAAATTTTCAATAAAATCGTATTTTGAGGCGATCTTATACCGCTTAGGATAGTGTGTAAAATAGATAAATAGATCGTCATTGCTTCGTGCCTCATAATGACGTGATTGTAAAGTATTGACTGCCAGTGTTATTTTTTCAATGCAGCCTATGTCATTGCGAGGAACGAAGCAATCGCATAGTGGACCTGTACAGTTCGCGATTGCCGCGCTGCGCTCGCAATGACATGGTTGTTGTTGGGTTCTGAAATCAACCCGTCATTGCTGTTTTTTACAGGGATTACCCTGGATACTCACAATGACGACAGGATATGTATTTCACGGACCTATCAGGGCGCAATCAATCCTTAATTACCAAATAAACAAAGGAACCAGCCATATTGGCGATATATAATACGGATCATAATAGGGCTCGTAATATGTTATCGTTTCTTCTTCAACAACGGTAGTAGTGGTAGTGCCGCCGCCTCCGTTATTGCTGTTGCTATTTTGTTTTTCTTCTTCCTCCATCAGCCTTATCATCAGCTCCGATCCCTGGTTTATCATATCTACCATGGCATCTTTGCCCACGTCTTCGGGTTTTATGGCGGTATTACAAATTTCTTCTATTTCGTTCCAGGCATCATCTGCCATCAAATCATTTTGCCAGCCGGCCGCGGTTGTATCAAACTTGTTTTCGTTGATGAACGACATGAATACAATTTCTGCCGGATCTGCCTTTTTAAACATGGCTACTGCAATACGCAGGTCGTCAAACCGCTCGTCGTTGGTGAAATCAAACCAGGCGTCATCGGTATCAAAATCAAAATAGCTGTCAAAAGCAAACTCGCCTTTTTCAAGATCAACAAATGAAAAAACATCATAAACCTTCAGGTATTCGGTATAACGCTTCATAAAGGTATCAAACACACTCCGGCCCTTTGAACTAACCCGGTAGCCGGAACCCGAGGTAATAATATAGCCGTTGGCAACAAGTTCGGTAAATAAAGGCTGCAGCGCGGCATCGTCACCATGAGCGCTGCCGCTAAATTGGTGGTTGCCATTTATCATTTCGTTTAAAAGGACGATTGCCTTAAACGTTTTTTTATTATCGTCGGATAAAACGGTATTTTTTCTTAATTGGATAGCCATATCTATAGTTCAGAGCGGTTTTCTGTAAAATTTGTGAATAAAAATCTATAAAAATTTAGATATATGGAGATGATTTTACCGCCTGCGGCCAAATCCGCCGCGGCTGCGCCCAAAGCTTGATCTGCTGCCGTTTGATCTGCTGCCGCCAAATCCGCCGCTCCTTACCCTGCTGTTTGAATTGCGGGAACCGAACGATCTTTGCGACCGCGTGGGCTGACTTAAGCTGCTCCGGCTGCTGCTTCTTGACGACATTGCCGACGAGGTGGTTGGCCTGAAGGTGGTGTAAGTACGGGTGCGGGTATAATACGATGGATAGTACCCGTAATGGTACATAGGCATATAATAGCTATGCGGGCGTAAAAAGTAGCTTAATATCAGTACATCGGTTAACGAAAATGAGGAATGGTAATAGTTATTATATCCCGCATAGCTTGGGTTACCCTGTATACTCATATCGGCAGTATTGTTATTGTCCGTAGGGCCAACCTTGATACTGGCAACCGTTACCGATTCGGAATTGCTAACGTCATCAATTACCTTGAGGTTGTTATTATCGGCTTCCTGTACCTTCAGGTAATCAATATTGCCATCCTTATCCAGGTCCAGGTTGTTTATCTGGTTAGCAGGGTTATTAATAGCTTTCTCCAGCGTTTGCGGATCGGTGCTGGTTTTAACAAACTGGGCAAGCTTATTTACGTCGAAACCGGCAGTGGTGTTGTTTTCAATAGTTACATTATTTTGCTGTGGCTGCCTTTGGCTACACGCCGAAACCAGCAATACTAAACCTGTAAGCGCTATAAATATTTTTTTCATGCTGTTTTTTAATGATTTGCCGAACACGGCAGTTTTGTTGGTTATGGTTTGTGCCAGCCGGTTTTTTGTATTTAACTTTTTTGTTTAGTTAGATGTGGGGACATGGTGCTATGTTACAAAAAAAATATACTATTTGAAAGGGGATGGGAGTTACTCTTTTGTCTTATTTGGAATTTTAAAAAATGACGTTAATGATCAATGATAATGATACGCGTTTTTCTGTAAAATAGAAATGGCTTCATCTGCGAGATCATCAGTTAAGCCAACTGAAGGGCTTGTTAACACCAGGTTGTTTTTTATATTTTCGGGCAGATCATTTAACATTTTGTCATCGTCGATAATTACAAACACCTCGTTGGGTATATGTTTTTCCGTGTACCATTGCAATATTTCATCTTTACGACTTGTTTGCAAACTGTTGGTGGTCAACCGGTGTATTTTTTTAGGGTTGATTCCCCTTAATTTTAATAAATCCCGCCATTGCGATACATTATATTTCGTCTTATGCGAAGTGGTTAATAAAACAGCTGCATTTGTTTCCGACAGAATTCGCTGAAGTGCTTTTACAGACCTTGAATTAAACACAGGAAATCCATCAGCCAGAAACTCCGGTTTTTTCCAGGAGTTTGCAGGAACTAATACACCATCTATATCTAATAAAATCAACATGAGATAAATTTACAACTGATTGTTTATCTTAAAGTTATTTGATTTACAAATTCTATTTCCAGGTCGTTATACTTCGCGTCCAATTGATTTCCGCCTGCGCATTAGGTCACTAAATTTGGGCAACAGCAATTGCTAAAAGTACTATGTGCTGAATTATTTAACGTCAATTTCGACCCGGGCATCTAAGCGAAACCCATAAGTTTTATAAAACCATTTATTCTTCTCATTATCAATCACGGTAAAGTTTGGATGCTTTTTATTACAAGCAAACCCTTTTTTATACCTAAAAGCAGATAAATCATGGTTAGCATGGAGTAATTTCATAGTGTTTTCCAACTGTCCGACGGCATCGCCTAACCAACCACCTGTTCCTCTTTCTTTCAGTTCCACAAGGAATAAGGTGTTAACTGTCGTCAGCATTCCATCACAAGTACTTTCTTTGTCTTTTGTACCGGGCTTGTGTAAGATAATACAATTATCAATCGGCGTAAAAATAATTTCTGTTTCGTTTGGGTTATTGACCTTGGCTATCCATTGTTTATCATCGCCAGTGTCGCTATACGCTTTCTCGCTATTCTGATCATCGCAAAGTCCAAAGAGTTTATCCTTTCTTGATAGTTCATTGCATTTAGATCCTAAAAAGTCAGTACTCATTGTTCTTGTTGAAGTTCTAAAAGGGAATCAAATAGTTTGTTGCCCTCAGCCAGCGATTCATTTAAATAATTCCGGTCAGAAGGTATACCCTCATATTTGGGCAGATCGGTAATTGAACCACGTGCTTCATCAAGTTGATAAATACAAACATCATCAGCTTTAACAGTTGCATTTGCCGGTACAATATGCTCAAGTTTATTTTTTAAAGCGTCTGAATTAAGCGTTGCCAAAACTGATCCGGCTTCAATTGCTACACTTAAATAGTTAATAATATAAGGACTGTGGGTTGTTATTACCAGGCTGTTGTTGTCATTTTCTTTATTGATTCGCAATAGTGAATTAAGAATATGATGTTGCGATGTCGGAAATAAATTCTGTTCAGGTTCCTCTACTATATTAATGAAGGCTGAATATGTAGTTCTTGATGACAAGAATTCCAGCGAGTTCTTCTTCACCTCATCCGATAGATTTGGATTGGTAAGAATATCTTGTATTTGCTTTCTTATTCGCCGTTCTTGTTCAATACTAATCTCCTTCGTTGCATTGTCGCTCTCTTTATTAAGTGATTCTGCGAGATAACTACTTACTATAAATAATGGAACAAAGGACTGAAAGCCACTTGAAGCTTCAGAAAGTTTTATTTTATAATCCTCACCAACTATCCATGAAAGTTCATTCAGTTTCTGATATTCAAACTTAACTTTGTTGATAGGCAGTTCTACCTGGCCTTTTAAAGTGCCAACCGCATCTAAAAACTCATCTGAAAAAGTATAAAGTGTGCTTGGTAATCCTTTTAGCTTATTAACGTTCCTCACAGAACTAACAAAATTTCGCTCTGAGGGAACATACATAATCTTTGGAAAAACATAATCTTTTCCTTTAACTTTATGCACAAGTACCGCCTTGTTTTTATAACTGATATGATAAGCCCGTCCCTGGTATTCAATAATCGTATCATCATTAAAATAGCTATCTACATTCTGATAAGAAAAATGCCGCCTAAATAAACTTCCAGCCGTTAATTCCTTCTCACCAAAATCGCCTCTCACCAATGCTTTTTCAAGCCAAGTCATTGTGGAAATCACTTTTGCGACAGTACTTTTTCCAGATCCCTGATTGCCAATAAAAACAGTAACCTTGTTGATGGTCATCCAGCCACCATCGCTATGGTAACCAGCCCTGATCGGCCCAAAGTTTAAAACACGTATTTTATTCATTATTTCTTTTATACAATGCAAATTTACGCATTAGCTGTGAGCTGCGTAATTTAAATAACGCATAAAGATACCAAAATTTTCTACCCTCTTTAGCCCTTTAGTGCAGGTGTTGTGTGGCTGCCTGCGCGTTATGTCACTCGCGACTTTATTTACGAAATAATGACATATTATTATATTGCATCAGACATCATCTGCACATTTGAAATCTATAATCTGCACATCTGCATCACATCAGTAGCCTAAAATTCAAACGCCGCGTCACTATCCGGGTTATCCAGCTTGGTGCTTTTGCGCTGGCCGCTAACGGTTACGTGCAGCATATTGATCTGCTCGGCATGTTCGCTGAAAAGGATATCGTCATGAACATCAATTTTTTTTACTTTGCTGATGCCTTTCACTTCAAAATAAATCCAGGCGGCATCTTCCTGTATCTCGTAACCAACATAGCTTAAATTAAGCGCTTTGCTGTCGGCTTTAATGAGCAAATGCTTTTTAATGTAATCGTTAAGCATCTGGTTCATTTTGGCTTTATCCTTCGGGTGTACAATATCAACAGGCGTTTTGTATTGTTTTTCGATGGTGCGTTCCAGGTCGTCGTAAAAAATGCGGCAGCTTACCTCAACGCTTTGGTTTTTGGCATTGTGGTTAATGGTGGTAACGCTTACAAAAAAGGGGTGGAAAAAGCTAAACCAGCTTATGATGATCAACTGCAACATGAAACGCACGGGTATTTTATTTTCGACAAAAAACGTTATTTTTATTGGCAATTGCGAATTAGCTCAATGACTGACTTTTCATTATACTTCCAGTTGGGATGGCAACACATCTGCAACTGGGAGGGGTACGACCATATTTTATTTGTAACTGTACTATGCGGTACCTACCTGCTTGCCGACTGGCGCAAGGTGCTGGTATTGGTTACAGCATTCACTATTGGGCACTCTATTACGCTGGCCTTAAGCGTTTTAAACATCATTCACATCAATACTTCGCTTATTGAGTTCCTGATTCCGGTTACTATTGTTTTTACCAGTTTGGTTAATGTGCTCAATAAAAAACGCACAGCCAATACCATGCGGCTTAACTATTCTTTAGCCTTGTTTTTTGGGCTCATCCATGGCATGGGTTTCTCCAACTACCTTAAAAGTTTGTTAGGCAGCAGCAGTAATATTACCGCGCAGCTGTTCGCTTTTAACCTTGGGCTTGAGTTTGGGCAGGTTTTAATTGTAATATCTGCGTTACTTATCTCTTATTTGCTTATCAAATTTACCAAAACACCATGGCGCGACTGGACGCTGTTCCTCTCGTCGGCTATATTTGGAATTGCTTTTATAATGTGTATCGAACGTTTTTTTCTAATTAAATTCAGATGAATAAATTTTACCCGGCTCTATTTTCATGCCTGATGCTGGCCTCGGCATCATGGGCACAACACGACAACAACCCCGGCTCCAATCACGGTAACCGTTTTGAGCAGCTGGGCACCATGCTAAGTACGCCGAACGGTTATCGCTCGGCATCCGGCGCACCTGGTCCGCAATATTGGCAGCAAAAAGCCGATTACGACATCAACGCCACCCTTAACGATGATAAGCAGCGTTTGGATGGATCGGAAACGATAACCTATACCAACAACTCGCCCGATGCACTTACTTACCTGTGGCTGCAGCTTGATGAAAATCAACATAAAAAAGATGGGGAAGCTTCAAAAATGAATGAAAGCAAAATGCAGGGCAAAATGAGCATTCGCCAGTTGCAGGGCATCATGGGCACCGGGCTTGACCTGGGTAACCATATTGAAAGCGTAAAGGATGTTAATGGCCGTGCGCTTAGCTTTACCATTAACGAAACCATGATGCGCATTGAATTGCCGGTAGCTTTGCAGCATGGGCAAAAATTTAAGTTTAAGGTTAACTGGTGGTATAATATATCCGACAGGATGACCATCGGCGGTCGCGGCGGTTACGAATATTTTCCCGAGGACAACAATTACCTGTATACCATGACGCAATGGTACCCAAGGATGGCTGTTTACAGCGATTTCCAGGGATGGCAAAACAAACAGTTTATTGGCAGTGGCGAGTTTGCCTTAACCTTTGGCGATTTTAAAGTAAACCTTAACGTACCGGCCGATCATGTGGTGGGTGGTACCGGCCAGTGCTCAAACTACGCGCAAACATTAACTGCCGCCCAGCTAAAACGCTGGAACGCGGCGCAGTCTGCAACCTCGCCGGTTGAGGTAGTAAATTTAGACGAGGTAAAAAACACCATGAAAGGCCATGCAAGCGCCCGCAAAACATGGGCTTTCCATGCCGAAAACGTGCGCGATTTTGCATGGGTATCATCACGCCGGATAGTATGGGATGCCATGAGTACCCAGATAGAGGGCGGTAAAAAGGTAATGGCAATGTCGTACTATGGTCCCGAGGCTTACCCGCTTTACCGCAAATATTCAACCAAGGTTGTTGCGCATACCTTACGCGCCTATTCAAAACATACCATTCCTTATCCTTACCCGGTTGCTATTTCTGTTGAGGCCGCAAACGGCATGGAGTACCCGATGATCTGCTTTAACTTTGGCAGGGCAGAAAAAGATGGCACTTACAGCGAGGCTACCAAGAATGGGATGATAGGTGTTATCATCCACGAGGTTGGGCACAACTTTTTCCCGATGATCGTAAACTCCGATGAGCGCCAGTGGACCTGGATGGACGAAGGCCTGAACACCTTTTGCCAGTACATGGCCGAGCAGGAATGGGACCCTAAATTCCCTTCGTCGCGTGGTCCGGCTTACAAGATTGTGGATTACATGAAAATGCCAAAGAACCAGCTGGAGCCTATCATGACCAACTCCGAAAACATTATCATGTTTGGCCCTAATGCTTACGCTAAACCTGCAACAGCCTTAAACATACTGCGCGAAACCGTAATGGGCCGCGAGCTTTTTGATTATGCTTTTAAAACCTACGCCAAACGCTGGGCCTTTAAGCACCCAACACCGGAGGACCTGTTCCGTACCATGGAAGATGCCTCGGCTGTTGACCTTGACTGGTTTTGGCGCGGATGGTTTTACGGAACCGAACCGGTGGATGTATCATTGGATAGCGTAAAATATTACCGTTTAAATACCAAAAACCCGGCTGTTGAAGGCGCTACAGACCGCGCCGCATTTGATCATAACCTCGAGAATATCAGCACCACCCGCAACAAAGCAGCCGGAACCCGCTTTGCCGTGGAGGCCGATACCGCATTGCAGGATTTTTATACCAAATGGGATCGTTTTGCGGCAACGCCGATGACCACCAAGAGCTACCAGGATATGTACAGCGCCTTAACTCCCGAAGAGAAGAAACTGTACGATAGCAAAAGTTATTTTTATGAGCTTACCTTCAGCAACAAAGGCGGTCTGGTGAGCCCCATCATTATTGAGTGGACATATGCCGATGGTACCACGGAGATAGACAATATCCCGGCTTACATATGGCGTAAAAACGAATTTAAGGTGAGCAAGGTGTTTGCCAAAACCAAAGAGGTAAAATCAATCAGGCTCGACCCATACCGCCAAACGGCCGATATAGACGAAGCCAACAACAGCTGGCCAAGGGAATACAGCCCATCAAGGTTCGAGCTGTTTAAGCAACAAACACTGCCAAGAGGCTCAACACCGGGCAGTAACCCGATGCAGGATGCCAGGAAAACAAATTAATATTAAAAGCCCCCGATGTGATTGGGGGCTTTGCTATTAGTAATATAAGCCATGTCATTGCGAGGCACGAAGCAATCGCGAACTGTGCAGGTCCACCCAGTAAAGCTTGCGATCATTTCGTTTATATCCACGATGGATTGAATAAAAGTAGTTGCGTAATGTGCATTGGGGCGTTGCCTGCGGCCGGGCTCTATGCTCATACTACACAGGCCTTATCAGCCAGCCGGCTGACGGTATCCGCGCCGATCCCTAACGCAAAAATTGTCTGAACCGGGATTAAACAGATTTATCAGATTTTGGGATTTTGAGTCCGCATAGCGGACGGCCCATATATTAGCAACGGGTTTCAACCCGTTGACCCGGAATATCGCAAGCCAATAGTTCCATAGGAACGACCCATATATATGCGCCGAACCTACGGGTCTTTTTCAACAACCGATGAAATAGTTTACATTTGATTTTGAGGCATTATGGAAACAACAACCTTTACCTACACCAAAGTCCGGCCTATATTGGGTATAACGATTTTTAGCTGCTTTACCATTTGCTTCCTTGTTTTGGGCATTCTCAGTCATGAGATAAATATTTGGTTATTTCTTGGTCTTCCTGTTGTAGGTTCAATTTACGCAGTTATTTACATCATAAAATACCGCCTCGTTCCTGCCATCAGGAATTATCCCATACTTGAAGTTGACGCTGAAAAGCTGGTGTTTTATTTAACCGACCGTACCATTTATTGGAAAGACGTTGTCGAGATATCATGGTACTATTACCATGGAAGTTACCTATCTTTCGAAATGGTGGATGGGAGACGAAATTTAAAAGTTGGAGTTAGTTGGATTGCAGGCAGTAATGATGTAATTTACAATACTGTTCAAGAGTATTTCGGCCAATCGTTATTGGCGAAATAAAGTGCTCATGGATGAAGCATTTCAATACTAAAGCAAAACTACCTACAACTCATACGACGATTTCCTGCTAATCTCACTCACCAAATCCTTAATCAATTCTCGTCCGCTTTTCCAGCGCTTTAAGCGGTTGGCCTGTTGAATGCCCGGCCTGTCTTTAATTTCGAGATCCGGGTGGTAGTAATCCTGCATGATGGCTTTCATCGCGTTGTGGATATCATAGGTGCTTCCTGTTAACGTGAGTTCCGGGTTGTTTTTTACCAGGTCGGCCAGGGCATTGGCCATGCTGGTGGCGTAGTAGGGGCAGTCCCAATCATGGCGATAGGGGTTATCGCCCTTAATATTTACCTTTTGTAGCGGGTGCGAAAGATCTTCTACGATCTCCGATATCGCCTCGCCAAATACATGCGAATATTCTGTAATAAAATGATTCCACCAGCGCGGGTGATGGGGCAGTTCCTTGAGCAGGGTATCACAAACCATTACACGCCGGGGGAAATCGGGATTTGCCGGGTCCATGATCACCAGGGATGTTCCAAAATGCCCCTCTTCGGGCGAATGCCTGCTGTAGATCACAAAAAATTGCGGCTGTGTTTCACCCGCCTCATGCATGGCGGCTGTAAGCACTTTTACATCCTGTAAGCGCTCTTCCAAAAATCCACGTTTAAAAAGCACGTGTAGGTTGCCTGCTGATTTTGCCGTGCAGCGCTTACTGTTTTCGTCAAATACATTCCCGTTTGCCGGGCGGCTGCTAAAATGATTGCCGCTGTTATACCGGATTTGTTCTGATCCGGTGGGGTAGGTACTGATATCCGCGGTATCGCCCGCCTCAGTCTGCTTGTAAGGATGAACCGAGCGGAACGGAACATGCATCCGTTCGCTATCCATCCTGCGGGCAAGGTTATAAATCCGCTGTTCTGTGGGGGCCAGTAAGGGATCTCCGCTTACAGGGTCAAAATAAACAGCCCGTGCACGTCGGCCCAGGTGGCAGGCGATAGGACGATTTTTTAACAACCGCTGGATTGGATGCCGCGTATTCAAAAAGAAATCCCGCAAGGCATCATTGGCCAGGTACTCATCCAATGGCTGATCAAACTGGAGCAGCGTTTTATCCTCATGGTTATGCACCCATGCGCGCAAAAAATTGCGCACTTCCCACTCGAAGCTGCGGTTGGCAGCTTCTGCTATTTCTATAGTGTAGATGGGGTGTTTCATAAACTTCCTTGGGACAAGTAATATCGTAGAAAAAAATGTGATAAAAGTCAAACGATAATCATAATTAATACAAATGGGTAAATAGTTTTATCTGAATAATGATGGCGTTGCCTGCGGCCGGGCCATCCGTTCATACGCGCACAAAGCATTAGGCGCGGCCTGTGCGCAGTGCCATCGCGCGGCTGGTATCCACTGCTGTCCCTAACGCTTTTGTCTGAACCGGAATTAAACGAATTAAAGAATTAACAGAATTTAAAAGCAAATTCGACAAATTCTAAAAATTCGTTTAATTCCGGTTCAGATGAAATTCTGTACATTCTAAAATTCTGAAAATTCTGATTCAGACAAATGCATTAGCGATTGCAGCGGATACCTCCGTTAGCTAACGGATAAGGCCTTGTGCGCGTATGAGCGTAAAGCGCGGCCCGCAGGGAATGCCATTATTGGAGTATGGATTAAAGGATAAAGGAATAAGGACTTCATCTATTAAATAAATTCATCCTGCTTACATGGCTTTCACCTATCGCTAAATTATTTACCTTTGCCCCAATGAAATTCCTATGCTACATATCTGCCCTGGTTGTGCTGCTGCTTACGGCAAAGCCATGTTGTGCCGATAATGATTGTAGCATCAAAAACGCTGTTGCAAAAAACACCCCGGCCAAATCATCGCCCAAAGAGAAAGATTGCCAGGGTTGCTCGCCATTTTTTGCGTGCGGCTCATGTACCGGGTTTACCGTTACCAAAGCTATCGACCACACCTCGTTTTTATTGCCCGCAATACCCGTTAAGCATGTTATTGCTTATAACAGACCATATACCGAAGATGTTGCCCTTTCCATCTGGCAACCCCCGCAGATAAGTTAATACAAGCCACCATTACAGCTAAGCAGCTGGCCATTTTGTATTCTGTTAGCTTTAAGCTTTGTGCTTTCTGCTTTTAGCTTCAACATAACTAATTTCCATATTCATGAAAAAAATTATAGTGCTTTTTACGGCACTCTTATATACCACTATGGCGTATGCCCAGGATACGCTTAAAGCAATTATTAAAGACGCCAAAACTAACGAAACCCTGATTGGTGCAACGGCCATAATACAGGGGATTAATAAAGGGGCTACTACCGATGCTGCCGGTTTAATTACCTTAACAAATATACCCGCCGGCAAGCAGGTTATCCGCTTTAGTTATATAGGTTACGAAACCCGGCTGGATACTTTAACGTTCCCGGTTCAACAATCCTCTCCCGTGATAATTTTGCTCCAGGCTAAAGGCAGTGGCGAAGGTGAGGAGCTGGGCGAAGTTACCGTATCATCCACCCGCAGCAGCCGTACCATTGCCAATATTCCTACCCGGGTGGAGGTTATCTCGGGCGAGGAACTCGACGAAAAAGCCAACATGAAACCCGGCGATATCCGCATGCTGCTTGCCGAAAGTACAGGCATCCAAACGCAGCAAACCTCGGCAACCAGTAATAATTCCAGTATCCGGATCCAGGGGCTCGATGGTAAGTATACACAAATTATAAGGGACGGGTTCCCGCTGTACTCCGGCTTTTCGGGTGGCCTGGGCTTGCTGCAAATTGCCCCGCTCGATTTGAAACAGGTTGAAGTGATCAAAGGCTCATCCTCCACGTTGTATGGCGGCGGCGCTATTGCAGGCCTGGTTAACCTGGTATCCAAAACACCAACCGATCAAAGGCAACTCAACTTTCTGTTAAACGGTACTTCGGCATTGGGTTTGGATGCCAGCGGTTTCTATGCGCAGAAGTTTAAAAAAATGGGCGCAACTATATTTGCAGCCTATAATCATGGTGCCGCTTATGACCCGGCCAATATCGATTTAACCGCCATTCCAAAGTATAACAGGTTTACGTTTAACCCCAAATTGTTTTTTTACCTGGATGATAAAACCACCCTGGTAACCGGCATCAACAGCACTATAGAGAACCGTATTGGCGGCGACCTGCATTATATTGAGGGCGACGGCAACGCGCAACACAGTTATTATGAAAAAAATAAAACAGGCAGGTACAGCACACAGGTTGAGCTCGACCGCACTTTGAATGAACGGGAAAAGCTGGTATTTAAAAACAGTGTAAGTTATTTCGACAGGGCTATCAACCTGCCCGATTACCGCTTTTCGGGGATCCAGTTTTCAACTTATAGTGAAGCAACTTACTCCCGTACAAACGAAAGGTCTGACTGGGTTGCAGGATTAAACTATTTATCAGAAAACTTTGCCGAGGATAAAAATAGCGCCTTCCCGCTCAGGAGCTACAACTACAGCACCATAGGCGGTTTTGTGCAAAACACCTGGAATGCCACACAAAAGCTGACTGTTGAAAGCGGCTTACGCGGCGACTATCATAACCGGTACGGCTTTTTCTTCCTGCCCCGTTTGTCTGCTTTGCTGAAGATCAATTCGCATTTTTCAACCCGTTTAGGTGGTGGCCTGGGTTATAAAGCGCCTACTGTATTTACAGAGGATGCCGAACGCATCCAGTTTAGAAATGTATTGCCCGTTGACGTTAAAAACACCACTGCCGAACGGTCATACGGCGCCAGCTATGACCTGAATTACCGTACAGGTTTATTTGATGATAAGGTGAGTTTTAGCATTAATCAATTGTTTTTTTATACGCGGATAGAGAAGCCAATCCTGCTTGCATCGCTGCCCGATGGTAACCTCCAATACCAGCAACCCCGCGGCGACCTGAACACCAAAGGATTGGAAACTAATGTGAAGCTAACCTATGCCGATTTTAAACTGTTTATAGGTTATACGCTGGCCGATGTAACGCAGCACACCGGCAACAACATTGCAGCATATCCCTTAGTATCTAAACACAGGCTGAACAACGTACTGGTTTATGAAATAGAGAATAAGTTAAAGATAGGATTGGAAGCCTACTATTTTAGTCCGCAACGCTTAAATGACGGCACCACAGGCAGGGCTTACTGGACAACCGGGTTGATGGCCGAAAAGATCTGGGATCGGTTTTCCCTGTTCATCAATTTTGAAAACCTGACCGATACCCGGCAAACAAAGTTCGACGCCATTTATACCGGTAGCCTAACCAACCCGGTGTTTAAGGATATATATGCCCCTTTGGACGGCTTTGTTGTGAACGGGGGGATTAAGATTAAGCTGTAACCAGGCCCGCTCACTTCTGAGAGAGAATGATGTATATCGCATGGCGGCGACGACTCACCCCGACGATCCGTTAGCTAACGGACGTCACCCCTCTCTCCGACTGCGTCGCATAGAGGGGGGCTAAAAAAAATAAAAAAATGAGCTCAACCCTCTTTGCGGCACAGCCGGAGAGAGGGTCGGCCAGCGCAGCGTAGCCGGGGTGAGTCGTAGTCCGCGTTCAAAACCGATGTTTATTGAACCGGAATCCCGTCATCACGCATAACGGTATTGTTTACCAGGTGCGATGAACTTTACACAGTTGGCACCGCCGTAAAAATACTTTTATAGTATTTAAAGTAAGCTATGCCCAAAAAGAGGTTTAAAATAATTATCCCTAAAGCCATTGGGACACCTGCAGGAGCCAGCATGGAATGAAAAAGGAAAATATTTAACGAAATAGGAAAAAGAGCAAGCACAAACAAAGCAGTGTAACGGTTGATGAGCAAACCGATGCCTGAAGTAATTTCGATAACTTTCATGTATTGGAAAAAGTAACCGGAACCAAACAGGCCGCCACTAAAGGCCTGTGCTTTCTCTGACATGGCAGGCTGCGCCATTGGGATAAAATGAAAAAAGAAATTAAAACCAAATACTACAAAGATGAGGCCCAGCAATATGCGGGCAATTAATACTGCAATTTTCATAATGTTGAGGTTAAATGTAAGTTTAAACACTAAGTTTAGTAATTTAATTGACATAATCAAATACTGTTTGTGCCAGGGCATTCAACAGGCATTACTTTTGAGGACACAAATACAATGAACACACAAAAAATAACTTTCGGCAACGGTTGCTTTTGGTGCACCGAAGCCATTTTTCAATCACTTAAAGGCGTACTGTCAGTAACATCGGGTTACATGGGCGGCGATGTGGATAACCCAACCTACAAACAGGTTTGCACAGGCACCACCGGCCATGCCGAGGTAATAGCGCTGGAGTATGATGCCGATGTACTATCGCTGGATGAATTGTTGCTGGTTTTCTTTAAAACCCATAACCCAACAACGCTTAACCGCCAGGGTAATGATGTGGGCACACAATACCGGTCGGCTATATTTTATACTACCGATGAGCAAAAATCCGCGGCAGAAGCCATGATTAAAACCCTTACAGACGAAAAGGTTTTTGATAGCCCTATTGTTACCGAGATTACCCCGGCCGGCAAGTTTTACAAAGCCGAAGCATATCACCAGAATTATTTTAACGATAATCCAGGTCAATCATATTGCGCATTTGTTATCCAGCCAAAACTCAATAAATTTGCCAAAGAGTTTACGGATAAAATTAAGCCGGAATTGCTGTAAAATTAATTTATGGTGCTGGTTTGCAGAATTTTGTGAAAATCGATACCCAGACATTGGCTTTGAACGTTGGCTAAAACTCACCCCGGCTACGCTACGCTGGCCGACCCTCTCTCCGGCTGCGCCGCAAAGAGGGTGCAGCTCATTTTTTATATTTTTAGCCCCTCTATGCGCGAAGCGGAGAGAGGGGTGACGGGCGCAGCCTCGTCGGGGTGAGTCGTTTCCGCCATGCGATATAAGAGCAACAAAAAGAATGTACCATCAATGAAAAAAATACACCTACTACCCGTAATTTTGCTATTCACAGCCTGCGCATCCACAAAAAAAACTGCTACCGGTAATGCTCTTTCTATCACCAACGGCGGTAAAGCATGGGCGTCTATCTGGCAGCAAAGGGCAGCGGAGTACAAGGCTTTGTGTTTCCAGGCCTATAATATAGCCAGGCAGCGGGTTGATGAAGGCATAAAAAATCCCGGCAGCAAACCGCTGGCCATTGTAACCGATATTGACGAAACCCTGCTTGACAACAGTCCTTATGATGCCGCCAGGGCATTACAGAACCTGGATTACAGCGATGCAACCTGGAAAGGTTGGACGGATAAAGCCATTGCCGATACCGTACCCGGCGCGCCTGCGTTTTTTAAATACGCGGCATCAAAAGGCATAACCATATTTTACATCACCAACCGTAACGAAAACGAGCGGGCGTCAACTTTAAAAAATTTGCAATTGTATGGTTTACCCAATGCCGATGATGCGCACCTGCAGTTAAAAACAACAACATCAAGCAAAGAAGCCCGCCGGTTAAATGTGTTAAAAACGCATAACATACTGCTGCTTTGCGGCGATAACCTGCCCGATTTTGATATGCTATATGATAATCACCCACCCGAAGAAAGCCGGGTGGCAACAACGCAAAAGCTGCAGCAGGAATTTGGCAGCCGGTATATTGTAATCCCTAACCCATCATACGGCGATTTTGAGGGGGCACTGTTTCACTTTAATTATAAGCTCACAAACGCTCAAAAGGATTCTGTCATCAAAGCTAATATCAAGACGGATAAGTAGGTTTTATTCAGATATCCGGCATTTTGTGATGGGGATTTCGGATTAATGGCACAGATAGCTTATATTTAGTTTTTGTATGCAAAAAGGTGCTCCATAGCATGTTCCGTTTGCAAAAAGCCCCTCAATTGGCGCAAAAAACCGGGAAAATGTTGGAAAGATGTCAAATATTGCTGCTAAATGTGCAGAAACGGCAAATAAATTGCAAATTTGTAACCTGCATAAATACAGTTAACTCCCTGTTTAACGATGAGTGATAGAACGATACTGGTTTGGTTTAGAAATGACTTGCGCATAAACGATAACGAAATTTTGTTAGAAGCCGTACGCAAGGCAGATAAAGTACTGCCGGTTTATTGTTTTGATCCCTATTATTTTCAGCAAACAGCATCGGGTAATTTTAAAACAGGTAGCTTCAGGGCTCGTTTCCTGTTAGAGGCCGTTGCCGATTTGCGGAAAAATTTGCAGGGTTATGGCGCCGAGCTCATCATCAGGATAGGGAACCCTGCCGAGATAATTCCGCAATTGGCCGCTCAATACCAGGTGAACGAGGTTTACCATCACCGCGAGGTGGCTTATGAAGAAACCGAAATATCAGAGCAGGTAGAGACAGCGCTTTGGAAAATGAGGCTCAACCTGAAGCATTTTATAGGCCATACCCTATATCATAAGGAGGATCTGCCTTTCCCTATAAAAGATATTCCCGATAGTTTTGCCGTATTTAAAAAGAAGGTGGAGCGCGATAGCAATGTACGCCCCTGTGTACCAACGCCCGAACATATTTATACGCCCGAAATTACAGATGCAGGAGAGCTGCCAACCTTACAGCAATTAGGATTGACAGAACCTGTGGATGATCCACGGGCTACAAACTGTTTCCAGGGGGGCGAAACGGCCGCGCTGCTGCAACTACATAAATATTTTTCAAAAACCGATCTTGCGGTTAAATCAAAAGGCCGTAGTGGTAACATCAATAATTCGTCAAAATTATCGCCGTGGATAGCAATTGGCTGTATCTCGCTAAGGCAGGTATATTGGGAAATATTTAAACATAGTCAGGAGGGAAGCACGCCGGGTGTTATGCTCAAACTGGAATTGCTTTGGCGCGATTATTTCAGGTTCATGTTTAAAAAGCATGGGCAAAAATTTATACAAGCAAAAAAAGCCGGGGAAGAAGCAGTGGTATCGGCCGCCGGTGAAGAAGGCTTTTTAAAATGGACGGCAGGTAAAACCGGTGTTCCGTTTATTGATGCCTGCATGCATGAGCTGAATGCCACCGGCTACATTTGTAACCAGTGCAGGCAAATTGCGGCAAGCTACCTGGTAAACGACCTTAAAGCCGACTGGACAAAAGGCGCCACCTATTTTGAAGAAAAACTGATAGACTATTCGCCCGCCAGTAACTGGGGTAACTGGGCCTTTATAGCCGGCGTAAACGATGCCAAAGAAAGCAAATACGCCATAGCCGCTATGCCCCAAAAAGAGCTGGAAAACAAAAGTGATTTTGTGAACACCTGGCAATCATCACTTAAAGATGAGGCGGGTGATTTGGTAGAGGCATAAGTTGCAAAAAAAAAATTTTTGTCATCCTGAACGTAGTGAAGGATCTGCTCTCCGCCATGCTTCTTCGCCCTGTACAGTCTGCGAATAGATCCTTCACTGCGTTCAGGATGACAAATCTTTTAAAACGTCATTTCCCTTTCAGAGTCTCCGGATTTTACCGCTGTTTTTATAAAGTCACCAGTCCACCTCGCTTTCGGCCAGGGCAGCTATCTGCGCCAAATAGAAGTTAATTCAATATTGTGACAAATAAAACAATCATATTTGTTATTTTTGCTTTATGCAAGCGTCCTTAATAAGGAATAAAAGAGTAGTAGTTATTCATTGGAAAAATCAAAAAGAAGATTGCTTTGAGGTTTTTTCCAACCTGAAAAACTTTTGCCTTAGTTATCCGGGCTATAATTACAATACGCTCAATAATTATCTGAGTAAAGAAAAGATAGCTTACGAAAACGATGCCGTTCGTATAGAAAGGAAAAACATTATTGCCAAACCCAAACAGGGTGAAAGTTTTGCAGCAACTAAACGAAGTATCGTTCCGGTTGTAAGAAGGGTTCATATGAAAGATGCAAATGATGAACAGAGTGATTTGGAATATTGGTTATCTCAACCACCACATAAGCGCGTAGAAGCGGCAACCTTTATTGTATCTCAATCTTTAAA
Organism: Mucilaginibacter sp. P5_A4; assembly: GCF_056400605.1. Lineage (NCBI taxonomy): Bacteria > Pseudomonadati > Bacteroidota > Sphingobacteriia > Sphingobacteriales > Sphingobacteriaceae > Mucilaginibacter > Mucilaginibacter sp. P5_A4. The sequence goes on from NZ_JBFUKX010000003.1 coordinate 137,894, forward strand.
AAAGGATGAACGTATGGATAGGACAGTTGTTAGTAGAAAAAAGCTTAAAGGATGATATTGACAAAAGACTTTCAGGAATTTGTAGAATTTATTCAAGTATATAGTACCTCACAAATAAATCTCCCCCCAAGTCAAACCAGTACGAAATTCTTAGCGTCCTTGCGTCTTCGCGTGAAACCTTCTTAAATACACCTCCACACCATTTCTCTCCAAATTTCTTTACAATTAATTGTGAAGTATATAAGCCTATATGCTTACTTTTGTACCGTTTTAAAGATCATTTTCACATGGATCGTCTAAATTATATTAATAGCGGCAACGCAGACTACATCAATTCCTTATACGAAGCATACAAACAGGACCCCGAATCAGTAGATTATGGATGGCAAAAGTTTTTCGAAGGTTTTGAATTTAACCTAAATACCAACGCGACCGGCACGGTTGCAACATCGGCAGCCCCGGCAATTGGTGATGAAACACACGATCACTTTTTAAAAGAGATCAATGTGCTGAACATGATCCATGGATACCGTTCACGCGGGCACCTGTTTGCCAAAACCAACCCTGTGCGCGAGCGTCGCCACTATTACCCTGGTAAAGAACTGGAAACATTTGGCCTGAACGATGGCGACCTGGATACGGTTTTTAACGCGGGTGTTGAGGTTGGCCTGGGTGCAGCCAAACTGCGCGACATTCGCCAGCTGCTGGAAGATACCTATTGCCAGGCCATCGGCGCCGAGTACAGGTACATCCGCAACCCTATCAAGATTAAATGGTTTGAGGACAGGATGGAGAAGCATCGCAATACGCCTTCGTTCACCAATGAAGAGAAAAAGCTGATGCTGAATAAGCTGAACGAGGCTGTAACTTTCGAAAATTTTTTGGGTACCAAGTTCCTGGGTCAAAAACGTTTCTCGCTCGAAGGAGCAGAGGCGCTGATCCCGTCACTGGATTCGGTTATTAAAAAAGGCGCCGACCTGGGTATCGAGGAGTTTATCATTGGTATGGCTCACCGCGGCCGTTTAAACGTGCTTACCAACATCATGGAGAAAACCTATAAAGAGGTGTTCTCTGAGTTTGAAGGCAAAAACTTTGATTCTGAATCACCTTTTGGCGGCGATGTTAAATACCACTTAGGTTTTTCTACCGATGTAATTACATCAAACGGAAAAAAAGTACACTTAAGCTTGTGTCCTAACCCATCGCACTTAGAGGCGGTTGACCCGGTTGTTGAAGGGATTACCCGTTCAAAGATCGACTTTAAATACAATGGCGATCATTCCAAAATAGCCCCTATATTGATCCATGGCGATGCCTCAGTTGCAGGCCAGGGTATTGTTTACGAAGTTTTACAAATGGAAAAACTGGATGGCTACCGTACCGGCGGCACCATTCACCTGGTTATTAATAACCAGATAGGTTTTACTACCAACTATAAAGATGCCCGTTCAAGTACTTATTGTACCGATGTGGCTAAAACGGTACTATCTCCGGTGTTTCACGTAAATGGTGATGATGTGGAGGCTTTGGCCTATGTAGTTAACCTGGCCATGGAGTACAGGCAGGTATTTAACGAGGATGTGTTTATTGATATTCTTTGTTACCGCCGTTATGGCCATAACGAAGCCGATGAACCAAAATTCACCCAGCCATTATTGTACAAGGCTATTGAAGCGCATCCCAACCCGTTGAAAATTTACAACCAGAAATTGATAGCCGAAGGCAGCATTGACGCCGAACTGCTTAAATCAATGGAGAAAACTTTCAGGGACGAGCTGCAGCAAAAGCTGGATGAATCAAAAGCTGAGGATAAGTTTACCGATACCATTGCCATGTTTGAAGGCGCCTGGAGCGGTTTACACCTGGCCAGTCACAAAGAATTTGTTCGCACCGTTGAAACATCGGTACCGGAGGAAGAATTATTGGAAATAGGTAACAAAATAACCACCTTACCGCCAAACAAAGAATTTTTTAAAAAAATAGAAAAACTGTTTGAAGACCGTAATGCCATGGTTAACAAAACCCGGGTATTTGACTGGGCTATGGGCGAATTGCTGGCCTACGGTACTTTGCTAAAAGATGGTTACCCCATCAGGTTAAGCGGCGAGGACGTAAAACGCGGAACATTTTCGCACCGCCACGCGGTATTAACATTGGCCGAATCTGAAGATGAGTATACGCCGCTTGCTACTATAGAAACAGAAGCAAAGCTGAGCATTTATAACTCACTGCTATCCGAGTATGGTGTTTTAGGTTTTGAATATGGCTATGCCCTGGCAAACCCCAATGCGCTTACTATATGGGAAGCCCAGTTTGGCGATTTCTTTAACGGCGCGCAAATCATTGTTGACCAGTATATTGCCAGTGCCGAAACCAAATGGCAGCGTGGTAATGGTTTGGTAATGTTATTGCCGCATGGTTATGAAGGTCAGGGTCCGGAGCATTCATCAGCGCGCGTAGAGCGCTTTATGGAGCTTTGTGCCGATGATAATATCCAGGTTGCAAACTGTACTACACCTGCAAACTTCTTCCATATTTTAAGGAGACAGATGCACCGTGATTTCCGTAAGCCACTTATCATATTTACACCAAAGAGCTTACTGCGTAGTCCTAAATGCGTATCGCCGATTGAGGATTTTACCAGCGGTAAATTCCATGAGCTATTTGATGATACTTACGCTGATGCTAAAAAGGTAAAACGGGTATTACTATGTACCGGTAAGGTTTATTACGATTTGTTGGAGAAACAACAGACTGATAAACGCAATGATGTAGCTATTGTACGCGTTGAGCAATTATATCCAACACCGGTTACCCAGATCCTGAAGATAAAAGCCAAATATGATAAAGCAACCGAGTTTTTCTGGGTACAGGAAGAGCCGGAGAATATGGGTGCATGGCCATACATTTGCCGCAAGTTCCATAACGATAAGGTGATTAACCTGAATGTGATCTCGCGTAATGAAGGCAGTAGTACAGCAACAGGTTTTGCCAAGCAACATGCCGCGCAACAGCTGTACATTGTTTCAAAAGCATTTGAAGCGCCTGCGGGCAAAGTGGTAAAGCAAGCAATAAAAAAAACAGCCAAAAAAATGGCTGATGCCGGAGCGGATTGATAATTTGGGTTGCGGGTTGCGGGTATCGTGTTGCGGGTAAGAAAAGCCCGGCACCCGAACCCCGCAACACGATACTCGCAACCCAAACCTCACACCCGCAACGATAATAAGTAAAATCTACAATACTAAAATATGAGTTTAGCGATCAAAGTACCTACCGTAGGTGAATCAATAACAGAAGTAACCCTATCAAGCTGGATTAAAAAGGACGGCGATCACGTGGAAATGGATGAGGTTATTGCCGAATTAGAATCGGATAAGGCTACTTTTGAACTTACTGCCGAGCGTGCAGGTACTTTACAAACAGTTGCCAAAGAAGGCGATACTTTAGCTATTGGCGCACTGGTTGCCAATATTGAAGAAGGAGCCGGTGCTGCTGCTCCGGCAGCACAGCCGCAGCCTGAAGTTGTAGCCAATGCTCCTGCACCGGCCCCTGTGGCCGAAGCAGCGCCTGCCGCTACTCCTGCACCTGCAACAGGTGGCGGTTCTTTAGAAATTAAAGTTCCAACTGTTGGTGAGTCTATTACAGAAGTAACCTTATCGCGCTGGATAAAAAAAGACGGTGATGCCGTTGAAATGGACGAAGCCATTGCCGAACTGGAATCAGACAAAGCAACTTTTGAACTGACTGCCGAAAAAGCCGGGATATTAAAAACTATAGCCAAAGAAGGCGATGTACTACCCATTGGCGCGGTAGTTTGTACCATTGAAGGTGCAGCAGCTGCAAAGCCCGCTGCTGTTCATGTTACACCAGATGTGGTTATTGCTACGGATGAGTCGCCGCGTGGTGGTGGCGCCGGTACTTCTGGTGGTAAAACTTATGCATCTGGTACACCTTCACCCGCTGCAGCAAAAATATTAGCCGAAAAAGGCGTTGATCCTAACGGTGTAAACGGTACCGGCGTTGATGGCCGCATCACTAAAGGCGATGCGCTTGGCGCGCAGGCTGCACCTGTCCAGCCAGCTGCTAAACCGGCCGCTGCTCCAGCTCCTGCCGCTGCACCTGTTGTAGCCGGCGAAAGAAGCGAAAAACGCGAGAAAATGACCTCGCTGCGTAAAACTGTTGCCAAACGCCTGGTTGCCGTTAAAAATGAAACAGCCATGCTTACCACCTTTAACGAAGTGGATATGCAACCCATCATGGAACTGCGCGGTAAGTATAAAGATAAATTTAAAGAGAAACACGGCGTAGGCCTGGGCTTCATGTCCTTCTTCACCAAAGCGGTTACCGAAGCTTTGAAAGACTGGCCTGCTGTTGGCGCCCGTATTGAGGGCGAAGAGGTTGTTTACAGCAACTTTGCCGATATTTCGATAGCTGTATCGGCCCCTAAAGGTTTGGTGGTTCCGGTGATCCGTAACGCGGATAGCATGAGCCTTGCCGAAATTGAAAAGGCAATTGTTGTATTAGCAGGCAAAGCCCGCGAAAACAAACTAACCATTCCAGAAATGACAGGTGGTACTTTCACCATCACCAACGGTGGTGTGTTTGGTTCCATGATGTCTACCCCGATATTAAACTCGCCTCAGTCTGCCATATTAGGTATGCACAATATTATTGAGCGCCCGGTTGCCGTAAACGGGCAGGTGGTTATCCGCCCGATGATGTACCTGGCCCTGTCATATGATCACCGCATCATTGATGGCCGCGAATCGGTAAGCTTCCTGGTACGTGTAAAACAATTACTGGAAGATCCTGCAAGGTTGTTATTAGGGGTATAAATTACTCCATTATAGATATTAAAAAAGCCTGGTGAAAACCGGGCTTTTTTAATGAAAAAGAAAACTTTTTAAATTGCGGAAAACCCTTCATTTTTCTCGATTTCTTTTGCTCTTTTTTTGCATATTTATTGATATAATCAGCGTTTTTATAACATTTTATAGCTAAAAAACGACTTTAAGAAGTTTTTTAGGAAATAATCAATGCAAAACCTTCTTACGCTCCTTACTAACCGGGCTGAGGTAATTATTATCGGCCAGCCAGTCGGCCAAACGCTGCGGCCAGGTGCTGATGGATTGTAGCTTTGAGCGGTTACCCATATTAAACCCATGACCACCCTGCGTAAAAATATGCACCTCGACAGGCACTTTGGCATCCCGGTACTTTTGCAGCAGGCTTACCACCGGTACGGCGCAGCAGGGGTCGTCATTGGCCGCAAGTAAAAAGGCAGGCGGGGCATCCGCAGGGATCACATCCGGTATATACAGCGGCCCCGGATAGATCTGGATCACCAACCCCGGCTTCGCATTCAGGCGGTCGATAGGGTCGGCAGCAGCGGGATCGCCTTTGCCATCGCCAAAGGCTACCATGTCCACAACCTCGCCCCCGGCCGAAAAGCCCATCATACCTATACGGTTGGTATCCAGGCCATATTCAGTTGCCTTACTGCGTACCAGGCGCATAGCGCGATAGCCATCCTGCCTAGCATGCACATCAATTTTATAGGGCGAAAGGGTATCCCTGCCCAAGCGGTATTTCAGCACAAAAACAGTGATACCAAGGCTGTTGAGGTATTTAGCTGGCTCTACCCCCTCGGCTGTATAAACCAGCAAACGATGACCGCCACCGGGGCATATTACCACGGCAGCGCCATTAGCTTTGCCTGCAGGGGGTAAAAACACGGTAAGCGAAGGGTTATGGATGTTCTTCACCCAATAATCCTTTGCCTGTTCTGGTTCATTCCGCCGGTTCTCGAACCCGGGGGCACCCTTTGGCCAAAGCGGGATCACAGCAGGCTTTTCTTGTGCCGATACAGCAAATGGGGCTGCAAATAGCAGCAAGCATAGGTAAAGGGCGAGTTTTGTTTGCATAAAGTAAATATAGTTTATAGTTGATATTTCAAAGTTCATTGGCTTAAACTTTTATGTAACTTAATAGTTATAAAAAAGGATCATAGATCGTTAACTAAAATAATATGGCAAATTTCCAGGAAATTATAGCATCAGAGATACCAGTACTGGTTGATTTTTCGGCTGAGTGGTGTGGCCCTTGTAAAATGATGCCACCAATATTGCAGGATGTAAAGCACGCCCTTGGCGATAAGGTAAAGATCATCAAAATAGATATCGACAAAAACCCGCAGGCTGCAAGCGCCTACAAGGTTCAAAGTGTGCCAACACTCATGATATTCCAAAAGGGTCAAACCAAATGGCGCCAAAGCGGCGTTGTACAGGCCAGGGACCTGCAACGGACGATAGAGATGTTTATATAATCCTTAGTCCTGCCTGTCAAAAAGGGAAAGGGCTACGTGAGGCTTCCATGACAAATAGTTCATACTATGTATGTAACTTTAACGTATAATATTAAAAGCAAACTCACTATGGCAACTATCGAAAGCATCCAGAACGCATATATTGATTATGTACTTACCGAAGGCTCGCAACCAAAATCGGTATACATATTTGCTAAACAAAATGAAATGACCGAGGCTGAGTTTTACCAGCTTTTTGGTTCGTTTGAGGCGGTAGAGCAATCTATTTGGGCTGGTTTTGCCACAAAAACACTGACCGAAATAAGGGCCCAGGAAGTTTGGGCGCAATATAGCGCCCGTGAAAAGGCCTTATCATTTTTTTACGGTTTTTTTGAGTTGCTAAAAGGCAGTCGCAGTTTTGCCATTTACACCATAAATAAACAGCCTAAAGGATTTACTACCCCGCGTGTTTTTGAGCGCCTGAAAGATATTTATGAAAATTTTGCTGATGAAATCCTGAAAGAAGGCATTGAAACTACGGAGCTTACCGACCGAAAATTTTTCAGCAAACGCTATAAGGATGCACTGTGGATTCAGTTTGTATTTGTGCTAAACTTTTGGGTGAATGATAATTCAGCCGGGTTCGAGAAAACCGATGAGGCTATTGAAAAAGGTGTAAATGTAACGTTCGACTTGTTTCAGCGCTCACCTATCGACAACCTTTTTGAGTATGGCAAATTCCTCGTAAAAAACGGCAGGATTTAAGATGAGATTTTAGAAATCATTATGACAGATAATAAAAAAGATCGTCCATTGAAAGATGGAGGAGATTTGCAGGGGGCTGCTCCCGAACAAAACAGCATACCAACTACCAAAGCAGAACGTTCGGCCAGGTTTGTAAAAACAGGGTTTAAAATAGGGGGGAACTATATAAAGCATTATTCAAAAAAACTGTTCAACCCCGGTATGGATAAATCCGAATTGAATGAGGATAATGCTGCAGATATCTATCAGTCGTTAAGCGAACTTAAGGGAAGCGCACTTAAGGTTGCTCAAATGCTCAGCATGGATAAAAACCTGTTGCCCCAGGCTTATGTAGATAAATTCACACAATCGCAATACAATGCCCCACCGCTTTCGGGGCCGCTGATTGTGCAAACATTTAAAAAATATTTCGGCAAAAATCCAGAACAGATCTATGATAAGTTCAATATCCGGTCGACCAATGCTGCATCAATAGGGCAGGTTCACCAGGCCGAACTGAATGGTAAAAAACTGGCCGTAAAGATCCAGTATCCCGGCGTAGGCGATTCTATATCATCCGACCTGAAACTCATCAAACCCTTTGCTTTCCGCATGCTGGGCATGAGCGAAAAAGAACTGGATGTTTATATGCGCGAAGTTGAGGAGCGCCTATTGGAAGAAACCGACTACGAGCTGGAAGTACGCCGCTCCATCGAGTTCTCGACCGCCTGCGCCAACCTGGATAATGTGGTTTTTCCTGAATACTACCCCGAACTATCCAGCAAGCGTATCATCACAATGGATTGGCTGGAAGGGAAACATCTTAAAGAGTTTTTGGCTACCAATCCATCACAGGAGTTGCGCAACCGGATAGGCCAGGCTTTATGGGATTTTTACAATTTTCAGCAACACGAATTGCGGGCTGTACATGCCGATCCGCATCCCGGTAATTTTATGATCACCCCGGAAGGTAAACTTGGTGTTATTGATTTTGGCTGCATAAAAGAGATGCCCGAAGATTTTTACTATCCCTTTTTCTCGCTCACATCTACTAATCTGCTTGATAATAAGGAAGAAACTATCAAGGCTTTCCGCCAGCTGGATATGATCCGTAAAAACGATACCCCAGCACAGGTAGCTTTTTTTTACACCCAGTATAAGGAGATGATCAGCCTGTTTGCTTTACCTTACATCGATACCCATTTTGATTTTAGCAAAAAAGAGTTTTTTGAAAAGCTATTCAGCTTTGGTGAGCGGCTTTCAAAAATGCCAGAGTTTAAACAGGCTCGCGGGGTTAAGCATTTTATTTATGTAAACCGTACTAATTTTGGCTTGTATAATATTTTGCATGAGCTTAAGGCCGAGGTGAAAACGGATACGTTTAAGCCGCATGTGGTGTTGGAGTATTGAGCGGGTATTGATACTCCTTCGCTATGCTAAGCGATAGTAGTGAATCAAATTGTCAACATATAAAATCTGCGTATATATCTTCCACTGGTTAGGATGGTAAAATTTTAAGCTTGCAATCAATTATCTAATTTTTAATTTAGCATTAAATCTCAAATACTACCATGCCATTACTCCAAAACACCTTTGTTCACCATGTACATTTCTGGCTAAAAAATAAGACCGATAAGGATAAACTGATTGAGGGCCTAAACATATTGAAACCTATAGCCCACATCCGCGATATCCATATAGGCGTACCTGCCGATACCAACCGCGATGTGATTGATCGTTCATATGATGTTTCCTTATTGCTTTTGTTTGATTCGCCGGAGTTACAGGAAGCTTACCAGGTTGATGCTACCCATGTTATTTTTGCTGAGCAATATGCCAAACCACTATGCAGCAAAGTTGTTGTTGTGGATAGTATTAACGTATAGCTGGGTAGCTTAAAATACATTGTAGCATAACCCAATTAAAACACCCTGCGTTTTTGGTTGTTGCACATAGCATGAAGGTATTACTTGCAGGCACCAATGGTTATATAAGTACTAAGCTTATACCTGTTTTGCTGGAGAAAGGCCATAATGTAATTTGCCTGGTGCGCGATAAACGCCACTTTAATGAACACAACGACTTTAGCAGGCAGGTAACCGTTATGACCGGGGATCTGCTTAAAGAATCGAGTATAGAAGCCTTTCCTGAAGATATTGATGCGGCTTATTACCTGGTGCATTCCATGTCGCAGGCGCAGGATTTTGCTGCATTGGAAGTGTTATCGGCCTATAACTTTATTCATACGCTGGATAAAACCAACTGCCGGCAAACAATATTTTTGAGTGGCATCGGCAACGATGATAATCGTTCCACACATCCCGAATCGCGCAGGTATGTGGAAGACGTTTTAAAGAAAGGTAAACCGGCGCTTACTGTGTTAAGGACGGGCCCAATCATCGGTCAGGGCAGCGCATCGTTCGAGATTATTCGTGATCTTACCGAAAAATCCCCTGTAATGGCCGGTGCCAGGTGGATGAATACCCGTTGCCAGCCTATTGCCATTTGTGATGTGCTGGGCTACCTGGAAAGTGTGCTGCTCAACGAAAGAACGTTTAATAAAACCTTTGACATCGGCGGGCCGGATATTTTAACTTTTAAAGAGATGATACTTACTTATGCCAAAGTGCGCCATCTTAAAAGATATATTATTAACATTCCGCTTCTGTCGCCAAAAATATCATCATATTGGCTATCCCTTATAACTTCTACGGGTTATGTGATGGCCCAAAACCTGGTAAATAGCATGAAGCACGAAACCATTGTGCATAATCATAGTATAGATCATATAATACTACGACAATGCCTAACCTACGAGGAGGCTCTTAATCTTGCGTTCGTTTCCCTGCAACCAATAAGTAACGCAATGAAAAGCAAAGAACTATTAACCAATGAACAAGTGAATCAATGAATATATTAATAACCGGAGGCTCTGGAGGATTAGGTAGGCGGCTTAGTAAGTTATTGCTGGCAAAGGGTCATTCTGTAAGTTTTTTGAGCAGAAATCCGGCTAAGGATATTGATATTAAAACCTTTATCTGGGATGTGAATAAAGGTACTATTGATGAGCATTGCATTGATGGAGTGGATACTATTGTCCACCTTGCCGGGGCCGGTATTGCTGATAAACGCTGGACAGATCAGCGTAAAAAAGAAATAGTTGAAAGTCGTACCAAATCAATCGCCCTGTTATATAATCTTCTTAAAAGCCGGGCAAACAAGGTTACATCGGTTATATCCGCATCTGGAATTGGTTATTATAGTGATAGGGGCGAGGAGTTACTGACAGAAACCAGCGCCCCTAAAACTGATTTTCTATCGCAATGCTGCGTTGATTGGGAAGCTGCTGTTGATGAAGGTGATAAATTAGGTCTTCGTGTAGTAAAGTTCCGTACAGGTGTAGTATTGGATAAAGATGCCGGGGCATTGCCCGCGCTGGCCTCGCCGGTAAAGCTTTACATCGGTTCGCCAATTGGCAGCGGTAAACAATGGATCTCCTGGATCCATTGGCAGGATGCGATTGATATGTACCTGTTTGCTATAGAAAATAAGGAGCTGAAAGGTGTTTTTAATATGGTGGCGCCTAACCCGGTGACCAATGCTCAAATGATAAAGGCAGTGGCTAAACAATTACATAAACCTACGTGGGCGCCAAATGTGCCTGCATTTGTGCTGAAATTGATGTTGGGCGAAATGAGCAGCCTGGTTTTAGGAAGCACGAAAGTAGCTGGCAAAAAAATCAAAGATGCCGGCTTCAGCTTTAAATATGCTGAAATTGCTGAAGCATTAAAAGAAATATATGGATAATAATATCCCGGTAACCATCTTCTGGTTTCGCCGTGATCTGCGCTTAAATGACAATGCCGGTTTATACCACGCGTTAAAAAGTGGCAAACCTGTTTTGCCTTTGTTTATTTTCGACAGGGAGATATTAGATGAGCTGGAAGATAAGGATGATGCCCGGGTAACCTTTATTTATAACACTATTGAAAAGCTGCATCATGAACTGCGTAAATACAACAGCAGCTTGTTAATAATTTATGATAAGGCCACACATGCATGGGATAAGGTTATTAACGAGTATAACATTGCGGCGGTTTATACCAATCATGATTATGAACCCTATGCTGCCAGGCGCGATGATGCCGTAAGGGAAAAGCTAAAAAAGCATAGTATAGATTTCAAAACCTTTAAAGACCAGGTAATATTTGAAAAAAATGAAGTAGCCAAAGATGATGGGAAGCCTTATATTGTTTATACCCCTTACCGACGTAAATGGTACGCCACACTTAAGCCGTTTTACCTGGAGGTTTACCCTACCGGAAAATATTTAATAAACCTGGTAAAAACCCCGGCGCTGGCGATACCAGAGTTAAGGGAAATTGGCTTTGAAAAAAGTACACGGCATTTTCCCATTCAGGAGTACAAAAATGTTATCAGCGATTATGCCGATAAACGCGATTTTCCGGCTATTAAAGGCACATCACATATTGGGCTGCATTTGCGTTTCGGCACGGTGAGCATACGGGAACTGGCCAAAACGGCATATGGCTATAGTGATAAAACGTGGCTTGATGAGCTTATATGGCGCGAGTTTTATATGATGATATTGCACCATTTCCCGCATACTATGGATCATGCCTTTCGCCCGGAGTATGACCGCATAAAATGGGTTAATAACGAGGAGCAATTTAAAGCCTGGTGCGAAGGGCAAACCGGTTATCCTATAATTGATGCAGGCATGCGCGAGCTGAATGCTACAGGCTTTATGCACAACCGGGTACGTATGATAGTGGCCAGCTTTTTAAGTAAAGATCTGCTGATAGACTGGCGTTGGGGCGAACAATACTTTGCCCGCAAGCTGTTGGATTATGAAATGGCCAGCAATGTTGGTGGCTGGCAATGGGCTGCAGGCTCAGGTACCGACGCAGCGCCATACTTCAGGATCTTTAATCCTGAATCGCAAACTAAAAAATTTGACCCGAATCTGAAATACATAAAAAAATGGGTTCCGGAATATGCTGACTTTAGCAAATGTCCGAAACCCATTATTGATCATGCGTTTGCACGTGAACGTTGCTTAAACGCCTTTAAAGCGGCTTTAGCTAAGTAATATTAGTTAGTTACAGTAACTATTGTAAAGTCAAAACGTAAGTTTGTATTTGTTGGGATACTTTGATTGCCACCCCTGCCATAAGCATATCTTGATGGCAGGAGGAGGGTAACTGCAGCGCCTGTTGTATAGCCTTGTAAACCTTGCGCCACACCTGTTACAGGTACGCTTCCGCCATTGCCCGAAAGATCGAATGCTACACCTGTAGTGTTGGCGTCAAACTCTGTTCCGGTTAAAAATTTGCCCGAGTAAGTTGCAGTAAAGGCCGAATATTGACCAATAGGATTGGCGCCTGTACCTGGAGTTGTCACCTTATAATAATAACCGCCGGCCGATTTAACAAAGCCCGTTAAGCTATTGGTAGCCATATACTTTTTTATGACCTGATCGTCATAAGTATTTTGATCAGATATCACATTTACATAAATGTCAAGGCATTGGTTACCGGCAATACGGGTATTCACATTACTTGAACTCCCCGATCCGGTTCCATTAATGCCATAGCCCAGGCGCGATGGTATCAACACTCTCGCTCTTGTACCTTTGTACTTAATGAGGTTATGAATGGCTATCTGCAATCCCTTAGGTAAATTGCCCTGGCTTATATGCCCTGCAAAGCCATCATAATGATTGGAGGTAAGCGAATCGAGTGAGTTGTACTTGCCATCAAACGATTTTAAAGTAAACACAAACTTTACCGTGTCTGAATATGCTATGGGGTTAGTAGTTGCTCCCTGCGAAAGTATCTGGTAATAAATACCAGTGGTATCACCATCGGTAGTATCACGTTTCATTGCAGTAAGCCCGTTTGCTGTAATATAGTTTTGGATATTGGTTTCGTCGTATTGTGTAATATTCGGATCGTTCCCGGTTTTACGGCAGGATATAAAACCTATTGTGGTAAGTAGTAATAACGTAAAAGTAATTTTCTTCATTTATATTGGTTGTTAACAGTAATAGCTAATCATTATCGCTTTTTACCTTTATTTTTTGTCTAATTAGTTATGTTATAAAGCTGTATATTAAAATCAAGCACCGAATTAGCGGGCAAATTTATCGAATCCTGTGCAAATGGTCCATAAGCATATCTCGATGGAATAAGCAACCTTATTTTGCCACCTTTTTTTATTTGAGGTACTCCCAACTGCCAACCCTTTATCACACTTCCTAATGTATAGGATGGATGAAAATTGCTGGTTTGCGCAAATACTACACCATCAGTTAATCGTTGTCCGGTAAAACCTACTGTTATAGTTGTCGAACTGGTAAACAGGTCATTTCCTGATCCTTCTTCGCCTTTTTTTATAATGTAAAACACACCTGATGTATCAACGCGTTTAGCACTGTCTTCCGGATGCTGTGCCAGGTAATCGCTGATTATTTTATCGTCAATATCAGCTTGTATTTTATACTGTGCTAAAGGATCGGCAGATTTTTTACATGCACCCAGTCCAGCCATCAAAAGCAATAGTAAAACAAGTAACCTGTTCATTTTTTCAAAAGGCAAATTTATTCTTTTATAATAGAAAAACGGCAGCTTAACATTTTTTAACACATTGCTCAGCTATTATTTGTTCACAACGAACATAGTTCAATCAAAAACGCATTATTCTTTGAAAAATTATAGCGGAATCGGCTTCTCGGTTATTGGTCATTAGTGCTTATCTGCGCATGCAATGACTAATGACTATTAGGTTTATAGTTAACTGTAAGCTTGTTTATCTTTTTTAGCATTTCGGTGAGATATTCCTTATCTGCCTCGCTGATATGGGCATCAAGGTAATTGTTAAATTGCCTTACTACTACACGTGCCTGGTGACGTTTTTCTTTACCCAGTTGGGTCAGGTAAATCTTTACCGAGCGTTTATCCCCCTGGTTGGATTCACGATAGATTAACCCCGTTTTTTCCAGTTGACTAAGCATTCTTGATAAACTGGTTGATTTAAGACCCAGCAAAGCTGCAGCCTGGGATACAGTGGTGCCTTCTTTTTCATCTATATTGATCAACAGATAGCCTATAGACTGTGTGATACCAAACTCAGTAACCAACTGGTTATACCTGTTAGCCACAGTTTGCCACACAATCTTTAAAAAATAATCGATAGTTTCCTGGTGTTTTACGCTGTTATGCATGCATACCAAACGTAAGAAATGCTTGTTAATTACGCAAATTTAAGTTTGCGGTTTGCAACAAACAGGTATTAAGTAATACAGCCTTACTACCACCCCAGTTTAGTATCGTCCCCTCTCGGGTCGGCACCTCCTTCATAATAACCCTCCTTGGTTTTAAGGATGGCATCTACGCGACCTATAGCATTGCGATTTGTTATTTTGTAACCTTTGCTTTGCAGTTTTATCAGGGTTGCGCCGTCTATCCCGTCTTTTTCAACGGCTACTTCATCGGGCAGCCATTGTGAGTGGAAGCGTTTAGATGTTACAGCCTGCTGCATATTTTGGTTAAACTCTATCACGTTAAGTATGGTTTGAAATACCGATGTGATTATAGTTGAACCACCGGGAGTACCTACCACCATAAATAGCTTGCCATCCTTTTCAACAATGGTTGGTGTCATGGATGATAACATGCGTTTACCGGGCTGAATGCTATTGGCCTTGCCTCCAACCAGTCCATACATATTGGGTACACCTGGTTTTGAACTAAAATCATCCATTTCGTTGTTCAGTAAGAAGCCGGCGCCTTTCACAAATATTTTGGAGCCAAAGCTATCGTTCAAAGTTGTAGTGATTGACACTGCATTGCCATCTCCATCTACAATAGAATAATGAGTTGTTTGATCGCTTTCATAACCTGTAAAGGTGCCGGGTTGTATGCTGGTACTTGGGGTAGCTGCAGCCCAGTTAAAATTATTCATGCGTGATGTTATATAAGCCGGTTTGAGGAGACTATCGACGGGCACTTTATAAAAATCGGGATCGCCCAGGTATTTTGATCTATCGGCATAAACCCGGCGTTCGGCCTCAACTACCAACCTTATAGTACTATCCTGGTTATATCCCCATCTTTTTAAAGGATATTTTTCAACCGATTGCAGCAGTTGCAGCAGGGCTATTCCTCCGCTTGATGGCGGTGGCATGGTAATGATCTTGTAGTCTTTATAATTACCCGTAAGGGCTTTACGCCAAACTGCATGATACTTTTTCAGATCTTTTTTGGAGATCAGGCCATTCCCGCTTTTCATTTCGGCAACAATCTGATCGGCAACGACGCCCTTATAAAAGCCTTTACGACCTTTATCACGGATAAGTTCAAAGGTTTTGGCAAGATCTTCCTGTACCAGCAGATCGCCTTCTTTCCACTCTCCTTCTTTAATTAAATAGGGTTTACCGGGATTTAGTTTCAGGAATTGGGCATGGGTGCGGTTTAGATCATTGGCCATGCGTTTGGTTATGTTAAAGCCGTTGCGGGCAAGGTCGATAGCAGGTTGTACCAGGTCGGCCCATTTTAGCTTGCCATATTTGCGATGAGCCCTAACCATGCCATCAACAGAGCCGGGCACGCCCGATGCCTGGTGTGTATACAAGCTCATATCGGGTATTACATTCCCGGCGGAATCAAGATACATATTGGCACTTGCAGCGGCAGGGCCTTTTTCCCTGAAATCGAGGGTATTGCATTTGCCCTTTTTTGAGCGGAAAACCATAAAGCCACCACCGCCAATATTGCCGGCATCCGGGTAAGTTACAGCAAGCGCAAAATGTACAGCTACAGCGGCATCAACGGCATTCCCGCCTTTCTTCAAAATATCAAGACCAACCCGGGCTGCATCGGGGTAGGCACATACTACCATACCATTATGATATTGACCATTATTGTTGTCAACGGATTGCCCAAATACGCAACCGGCTGAAATAAAAAAAAGTATTGTTAAAAATCGCGTTAAGTACCTGGTATTTGTTATTTTAAAGGTATATATCATCATAGTTTGCAGCAATTATTTTTACTAAAATAACTTATTTAAAGGCACAATCCCACTAAAAAAAACGAACCAATATTTCCCTCTGAAAATCAGTTAGATGAGCATTTGCCAAAATAGTTTTTAATTTACAATACCATAAAAACCCAAATCCCGCGTTTATTTGCAGAAACATTTAAGCTTACACATGGTTAAACCTGTGTTAAGTTTTATATGCCAAAACATTACCTGTTTAATTGTTTATTTAAAACTACTATATGAAAAAATTAATTTACATTCTGCTCTTCTCTGTTTCATTTTTATTAATTGGTAAGCGCTCACAGGCGCAAGACTATAAGGTGGCCGCCGGTTTAAAATTCGGGGCATATGAAATTGGTCCATCCGGAAAATACTTCCTGGATAAAAACACAGCACTCGAGGGTATCTTGGGCATCCGCGATCATGGCCTGGTAATAACGGGTTTATATGAAATACATACGCAGGCTTTTAACGTGGATAAGCTTAATTTTTATTATGGCTTTGGGGGCCACTTAGGCTCCATCGGTAGCGGTTATTACAAACGTTTTGGCAGCGACGATCAATACTATAGAGACAGGCATCTTTTATTAGGAGCTGATGGTGTTTTGGGCCTTGAGTGGATGGTGCCCAATAGCCCGATTGCGGTAAGCCTGGACCTTAATCCACGCCTTGAAGTGGCAACCGGACCGTTTTTTGACATTGCACCAGGTGTTGGAGTAAAATATACTTTTCAGTAAAAAGCACCCTCTAAGTCTCACCCGCCGCATGGTGCGTGAGACTTTTTGAAAAAATTTAATCCCTGCGTTCCCGGAAAATGTTTGTATGAGGCCGACGAATTAATGGGCTATAATCACCTTCTTCCCGTAAACCTTACTACCCAGTAATACCTTTAATACATAAACGCCCGGCTGCAAATTGGTTACATTTATTACAGTACTAAAATTGCCCTGAGGCAGGACTTGTTTTTTTGACAACACAGTTTGCCCCACAGAATTTACAAGCGATAGATTTAGGTCGGCAGCAGCTTTTGCTGTAAATACAACATAAAGGTTGGCACTTGCCGGCACAGGAAATACTGTCAGCCCAATATCGGTCGATTTATCCGCATTGGCAACCGTTCGTGCGTAAGTAAAAACATCTGATAAGGCTACGCATCCGCTAACTAAAGTATCTGCCACCTGGTAATCCCCGCTTTGCAGGGGCTCATAAGTGGCACTGGTGGCTCCTGCTATAGGCTGTCCATTTAACAACCATTGGTTGCCTGTTGCAATACTGGAGTTTAAGGTATTATTACTTTGCGTAATTACGGGTTTGGCTGGTGTAACAGCTTTTCTTGCAGCCGATGCACAGCCCAGGCTTTGCACCTTCATATCATAAAAATAATAGTAAAAACTTTTGTAGTAGCTTGTATCCGAAGGGTTATCACCTGTCGCGTCGTTCCCGGTAATACTGAAAATATTACCTATGCCAAACGGATAGGCTGTTACACCGGCGTTGTTACGGTAAATGGTTGCTGTATTGTCATACTCAACCGATATTAGGTATTTGCCGGCAGCAGGTAATTCAAGATTAAGATCATAAACCTTACCCTGGTCGGCCGGGTCATCTGCCTGCGGGCCTGGCAGAGGTACAGTACGGGTGGCCTGGGCATTTATAGTTGTTGATGCCACGGTTTGTCCGCTGCTGTTACTTACGTTAAAAGTAATTTTACCGGGATTGCCGATGTATAAGCGGGCGCTTTGAATAACTACCGGTACTTTGGTATTAACAATTACCGATGGTGTAAACTGGTTATACCCACCGCCGCCGAAAGTATTTTTAGTAGCCGGACCAACGGTTCCTTTAAAATCATTTACCCCTGCGTAATATTTATTATTTACAGGCGGATAAGCTGTGCTTACAAGGCTGCCTGCGGCAATAGGGATAGTATCATTTATGTTTTGATACCAAAGTAAAGTGCCATCACCATCGCCCGATAAAAGGTATTGTTTGCTATCGGTACAGTAGTAAGCGTTAAGAGCGCCAATAGCAGATGGTGAGTTGACAACGATAGTTGTTGTTACGGTATCATTTGTTTTTACCGGGTCGCCGGATAAGTTGCTTATGGCAGTTATTGTATAGTTGGCCCCGGCAAGCGCATTAAAACTTTGACTAAAGGTAAAATTATCCTCATCGCCAGATGCAAGTGTGCCGGTATAGGTTCCGGTAAACGTAGTTACGGTATTGTCAGAAGCGGTTATTTTTACCGTTAGCGGGATATTGCTGATTGCTGCGCTGCCAAAGTTTTTAACCCGGATAGTTACGGGGGTACTTACCGAGCATGTTCCATCTGAACCAGGGTTAACAATGGCCGAAATACCTGCATCAACGCTGGTTTGTAAAAACCGCACCCTGTAATCCTGGGTTTCGCCTTTGCTGTAACTGCCGCAGGCCTTTATAGTGGAGGTGTCCCCGGTTTCGCTTAATACTACCCTCATTAAACTGTAAGTGCCCGCGGATACATTTGCCGGTATTTTTATAGTAGTATTATATGTGCCCGTACCGTTAATAAAACCGGTAGTTGCAACCAGTTCGCTATTATCAAAAATGCCGTTTTCATTATAATCAATAAATACCCTGGCTGCTTTAGTAAAATTGCCGCCGCAGGTACCCAGGGTAATACTTAGCGGATAGGATTTGTCCTGCTCCAATTGAACGGTTAAATTGGTGTAATCAGAATAACTTTTGCAGCCCTGGGCCGGTGTATTATTAATATTAGCAAGCTTAAGGTTGTCAATGCGCGAATCGGCATTACTCAGCGGAGCCGACGAGCAATATGCTGTGCCACCAATACCGGTTACTATAAGTGAGTAAGCTTGCTGGTCTGACGATAAAATACCTTTATGAGATACTGTAACTGTGTAAGCTTTGCCTGGTACCACATTGGCAATATAAACCTGCTCCACATTATCCCGAATGTTGTCGCCGGTTGTTGCAGCAACAGATGGGTGATCGGGATCTAAAACCCATGCATCATAGGTAGTATTGCCAGCGTTCACTTTTATATCCAGATCATTTACCAGTTTTGGGGTACGGCTGTTTATCGTGCCGTCAGGCGAAACCGTTCCCTGCGGGTCGGTCCATGCAATGGTGGCCATTAAAGCACCTGATCCTGATGCCACCACATTAAATGTTTGAGTTTGGCCCTGGGTAAGGGTATTCTCTTTAACAAGACTTTTGGTGCCATTATCAGTTATAGCCTGCGCAGCCTTTGTCATATTGAGCAGTCCCCATCCATAGATATAATCGGGGCCTACGTTACCGGCATCAAAAGCAGTATGGCAAACCAAGCCTTTCAGCGTTGCCGAGCGCATAAAACTCTGGTTGTTTTGTTTGTAATAGTACTCCTGCAATAAATATAAAGATCCTGTAATATTAGGCGCAGCCATCGAGGTGCCTGATAAGGTAAGATATGATGTGCTGTTTGCAACGCCTACCGATGTTACATTAACGCCGTCGCCAACAATATCGGGCTTAACCCGTCCATCATCAGTTGGCCCCCAGGCACTGAAATAAGCAACGCTTACATCCTGCCTGTTTGTAGGGCCCGACGGTAAAGGGTTTACAGCCCCTACTGTAAGTGTGTTTTTAGCATTACCAGTTGTGCTTATGATATCATAACCGCTATTATCGCTGATGGTTGCAGGTCTGGCGCCCTTGTTTACCATCGTTTGGTCGGTTCTGCTCCTGTAGCCATAATAGGTTGAACCTATGGCTGGTCCGTTACTGGACCGGCTATTACCGGCCGATTCGACTATAAGATAATATGGGGCGGTATAAGCAATTTTATCCCATGACTGTGCGCGGGTATCATAAAAACCAAAAGTGTAATCAACAGAATCACCGGGTATGCCATACCATTCCCAGCGGGAGTCGGTATCGCTATATTCCCATCCAGCCACATCACCGTAGGAGTGATTGGATAGCAGCAAGCCTGATGCGGCGGCACTCATTTCGCTTATATCGTTATCAAAATCCCATGATAAAAGGCTGCCCGCATTAAAGGCCATGCCTTTGGCAGGTGCATATACACCTTTAGCTATCATAGTACCTGCTACGTGAGTGGTATGGTCAAGTATTGCTGCGCTATTTTTTATGGTAATGGTTTTACCTGTAAATTCCTGGTGAGCGGCATAAACCGAGCCGCCATCCCATATGGCCAATTTATTGAGGAGGCTGGCACTGGAACCAGACAAATTTAATCCTAACGAACCACCGGGTTGTACAGTATTAGTACCTGTTGTTGCCGCGGCAGTAGTATTATTATGTGTAATGAGGTATATGGGGAAGCCCAAACTGTTTACTCCTTGTAACGACAGTAAATTGCCATTTTTTGACCGGCGACTGATTGGCCACCCGCGTTTGCCTGCTAATGACAGAGCCTGCTGCTTGCTGACGGTATAAGTGTCTTTTAATTGTGATGAAAAGTTAGCTAATTCGGCCTTTTTGGCATCACTTACCAAGGGTTGCTGGGCAAAAGTTTGACCGGCTGTACACAGCACAAAAAAACAAGCACATAGCGCTGCGTAAAATTTATTCATGGGCTTGAAATATAGGTATTTTCAAGAAAATTTAAATGAACAAATTAACTCTGTATAAAATTAGTTTTTATAATGAGAATCGATAAACACAATTTATCTACGAAAGATATTTACCCACAATAGGCATTCTGCGGCCCATACCAAAGGCCTTGGGCGAAACCCTTAAGATTGGTGGTGTTTGGTAGCGTTTATGCTCGGCCGAATTGGTAAGCTTGATTACCCGGCGAACGGTAGCTTCGTCATATCCCATTTTAATGATCTCGGCAGATGAGCGACGGTATTCAATATATTCTTCCAATATTTTATCCAGAATATCATACTCAGGCAGGGAGTCGGTATCCTTTTGGTCGGGCCTTAACTCAGCCGATGGTGGTTTAACAATGGAATTGATTGGGATGATTTCTTTATCACGGTTAATGTGACGTGCCAGTTCAAAAACCTGCGTTTTGTATACATCGCCTATAACGGAGATCCCTCCGCACATATCGCCATATAAAGTGCCATAACCTACTGCCGCTTCACTTTTATTGCTGGTGTTTAGCAAAATATAACCGAACTTATTGCACATAGCCATTAATAAAATAGCTCTGCTGCGCGATTGGATATTTTCTTCGGCAATATTAAATGGAAGGTTTTTAAACTGCGGGTGCAAGGAGCCCTCAATTGCTTCGGTAATATGCTTTATAGCTATTGTTTCACTTTTGCAACCCAGGTTTTTCACCAGGTCCTCGGCATCTTTAAGGGAATGATCTGTTGAAAAACGCGATGGCAGCAATACGGCCATCACATTTACGGGGCCCAAGGCCTCAGCAGCCAAAGCGCAAACCACGGCCGAATCTATCCCGCCGGATAAACCCAATATGGCCTGTTTAAAGCCCGATTTATAAAAGTAATCGCGGATACCCAATATAATTCCCTGGTGTATCTGGTCAATATCACTCGGCCGTTCAGTTTTCAGGGTCGATGGATGTTCAAAACTTAGCGTGCCATCATCCGCAAGGGTATAATAAGCCATATTCTCTTCAAAATAAGGCAACTCGTCTATCAGCTTACCTGTATTATCAAATATCAACGATCCCCCATCAAATATCAATTCGGTTTGGGCGCCTACCTGGTTTACATAAAGCAGCGGCAAATTATAGCGACTGGCATTATCGCTCAAAATGGCAATCCGCACCTCATCATGGTTATATGCAAAAGGCGATGCGGCAATATTGATCATTATATCAGGCTGCTGATTGATCAGAATATCCATTGGGCGGGTTACGTATAACGGGTTCTCGATAGTATTCCACAGGTCCTCGCATATAGTAAGCGCTATTTTTTTGCCCTTAAATTCAATACAATTAAAATCTGTTGATGGTTCAAAGTAACGGTACTCATCAAATACATCATAATTTGGCAGCAAAGCTTTGTTCACGATGGCTTTAACCTTACCATCTTCAATAAAATATGCAGAGTTGTTCAGGTCTTTACCCTCTGTTTTGTTATTGAAAGTGGGCAGGCCGATAATACAGGCAACATCAGTACATATTGCAGCTATTTTTTTTGCAGCTTCATCGCACAAACCAATAAACTCATCAAATTCAAGAAAGTCGCGCGCCGGGTAACCGCAAACGCATAGTTCGGCAAATACAACAAGGTCTGCACCTTTTTCCTTTGCCTCTAATATATGATCAATAATTTTGGTAGTGTTTGATTCGAAATTACCTATATGATAGTTAAGCTGGGCTAATGCGATTTTCATGGATGGTATAGTAACGTATTAATGCAAATAAAAATTATTTTTGCTCAAAGGATAAAAATGATAACTACCCGGCATAAAGCAAAACAAATTTACTTAATTTTTTTTATTGGCCTGATATTGACGGCCTGCGGGCGCAATAAAAAGATTGATGTAAGCAATATTGACCTTGAGGTGAAGATACAGCGCTTTGATCATGATTTTGATGCAATGCGCACCGGATCCATGAGTAAGCAGGCAGGCTTTCTTCAGAATAAGTATGGTGTATTTTACCAGGATTTTATTGAACGTATTTTACAGGCCGGTAGTACAAAAGATACTGCCTATTTTAAAACCCTGCACGAAGTATTTAAAGGGAAAGCCTATAACGATTTGAAACATGATGTGGAAGCTGTTTATCCTGATATGGATAAGCAAAATGCCGAACTGACCGAAGCTTTTAAGTATATTAAATACTACTATCCGCAGAAGAGGATCCCGAGAGTTTATGCTTATTTATCAGGTTTCCAGGCACAAACATCAATTGGAGACGGTTATTTTGCCATAGGGCTTGATTTGTTTTTGGGGGCCAACTCCAGGTTTTATCCTTCAATTACCAGTGCGTTTCCGCATTATTTGTCAAGGCATTTTACGCCCGATAATATTACACCCCGTGTTATTGAGGGTATTGCCCGTGAAGATATGTTTCCGGAAGATGACAATGATAAATCATTGCTATCAAAAATGGTGTACAACGGTAAGATCATGTACTTTATGGATAGGATATTGCCCGATGCAGGCGATACATCTAAGATAAGTTATACAACGGCCCAGTTGAAATGGTGCACTGATTTTGAATCGAAGATATGGGCTTACTTTTTAGAAGAGAACTTATTGTATGAAACTGATTACCCAAAAATTCAGAAATATCTTACCGAAGCCCCGTTCACCCCGGGCCTGGGTGAAAGAAATGAATCGGCGCCAAAGCTGGCTGTATACACAGGCTGGCAAATTGTGCGTGCCTATATGGATAGGCATCCTGAAGTTACTTTGCCACAGTTAATGGCCGATAAGGATGCGCAAAAAATATTAAATCAATCAAAGTACAGGCCGAAGTAGCCCCCAAAAGGATGCTTCTTTGATTTGTAGATAAATGTTTAAAACTAAAGAAGCCCCGTTCAAAATGAACGGGGCTTCCTGTTTATATCTGCCAACTTCCTTTTAGGGGTGGGGGATTACTTCATTATATCAAACACTGCTTTTAAAGCAAGCAAAGTACCAACCAGTAGTGCAAAGTTAGCTATATAAGAAAAGTAATGAGAGTTTTCATCACCTGCAAAGCGGATGAATACACCAAAAATGCCTATAATGATTGCGACAACTAATAGTTTGTAATGTTTCTCTGCGTTAGCGTTTTCCATTGACTCCATGATACCGTATTTAATGTTTTGGCAAAAATAGAAATGTTTAGCGAAAATGCCACTAATTTTTATGATTTTATGAAACCGAAAAATGCGGGGTGTTTTCTTTTATAATATCTTACCAGAATCCACACGCCAATGCCTGCTAAAATGGATACCCATAGGTTAGTTATGGCCAAAATAAGTTGAGTAAATAAATACCAGCCATTATGCAATGAATTGGTAAAACGTTTACTAAACGACAATTGGTACGCCGATGGATCATCATTGGCGATAGTTTCGGTTACTATAGTATTGCTTTGATAAAAGCTGAGGGTTATAACACTAAACTTAACGGCAGCATCAATTTTCATATTGTCAATCTGGCCCTCAACCATATCGTCTTTCAATAACAATACATTCAATGGGTTTTTTATGGTGACTTTGCCTTTTTTTTGTTGATCAACAAGCTCCCTGCGACTATTGAGTTTCAATTTCGACGATAAAAAATCCAGCGATTTATCATCAATGTCCATTTTGCTATAAGTAACATACATGCCCATATGCGCTACCTGTTGCATGAAACTGCCTAGCACGTGAGATGGCACCTTAACTGTCATATTCTCAGTAGTGCTAAAAGCAGATAGCCGCTTTACAGAATCGTCGCTAATGCGATAATCCTGGCTGTTTTGTACCGATGACTCCATTTGGTGGTGCATTACCATTCCATTATTTTTAACGGTCAAGGCGGCAATTTTCTCGGCAGTTTGCTGCACATTTTGAACTTTGAAGCGCATATCGGCAGTTTTTACCAATTTGGGCTGTACCATCATTAACGAATCTGTGCGGGCATCTACCGTTGCCGAATCTGCAGCGCTACTGTTATTAATAGCTTCATACTTAGATACGTCTCCTTTACACGCGCCCAGCAGAACAATGCCCGCCAGCAGCGCACTTACAATTTTTGTTTTCATGAATTTTAATTTTTTTTGGTTACTATTGATACTTATAAATACGAATAAGTAACCCTTGTGTGGAGAGAATCAGGTAGTTAGCGTATGGTCAGATAGTTATTTACTGAAACAAACATCTATACCACGATGATTTTTTATATGTTATTATTTGGTTATTGATCGGTTCAATGAAAGGGGTAATCCAACCGAAAAAACCATGTTGGGTTTATCCGATGAATACCTGGTTAAATTAGCCACACCTACGCTAAGGCATACCGGGCTTTTAAATGGCCTTAAGCCAGTCGAAAATCCTAAATTCATGCCTGTCCATTCTGCATTCATACTCAGGTGCCTTATCACTTCAAATGATATGCTACCAAATATTGCAGCGCCATGCGCGCCTTTTTCGTGGGCAATGTCTGCGGGGCTTTTTTCATAAAACCCGCCACTGCCTAGCCCAAGGGTGTAACTAAGCCGCGAGCAGCCCGGAGTTAAAGACGGAATGGTTTGTATTGCATGGCTTATAGCCATAAAAAAGGTTGAACCTGGTGAATCTGATTGTTTATTGCTGGCGAACATCTGCAGCGCACCTGCTGAAATGCTTGTACCCTCAAATACCTTTCTGCTCAGGATAAAATTACCGGACAACCCGGAATCCGCAGTTAACTTTGCAGCCGGGTTGAATATGACCGATTTCGCCATTTTCGTCCAGTAATGTTTCCTGTATTGCTGCTACAGGCACTGGCGCTAAAAACGAATCGATCTTTTGTTTTAATTCTTTTTCGAAGGAATTTTGACCCAAGGTCGATCATGCAAACAAATAAAGAATGGTAACTGTGCAAAACTTAAATGAGCACAGCCGTAGTTTGCAAATCATGGTGGGTGATTAGATTAGATAGTTGGTTTATTACAGCTGTTTGTTTATTGGTTAGTTATGTCAATTAAAACTAAACTATGTATTTTTTTGATACGAAACAATACGCGTGTTTGTTTCTCAAAAAAACTGATTGGAGCTGATAAATAAATTGATAGCTTAAACCAGGGTGAGGCTAATTGTTTTCGGCGGGATGAGTTGGGTTAACTCAACTCATCGTAGGCTGCGGTCAGCCCGCGATCAATTCCATCGCCCTGCCACTCGGTTATGCCCGGAATACTTTTGGCGCCAATGATCTCTTCTTTTGATTTGCCGGCCTTAATACTGGTATCTACAAAGGTAACCAGGCTTTCCATAAAGTGCTGCATGGCTTTCACATCGCCCATATTACCGGTTACTTTAAGCGGATCAAAGGCATGACCAAAAACGAATATCGTGTTTTTGTCAAACTGTTTGGTGGCTGCTTCCAGCGTGGTGATCCAGCTTTTGCAGGATGCACCTGCACTACGATCAACAAAAGGGTAGCGACGGTTAAATACCAGGTCGCCGGTGTGCACAACGTTGGCGTTTTCAAAGTGGATAAAGCTATCGCCATTGGTATGGCCTGCGCCAAAGTAATGTGCGGTGATATGCTCGTCGCCTACTTTTATTTTCCACTTATCGGTATAAGTAGTATCAGGATACAGCTGTTTATCATCACTATTTTGTTTGGCGGCAGATGCTTTTTGATTGCTGAGCGAATTAGCATGTGCAGCAACGTTTTTGACTATGCCTTTAAACGAGATGTTTCCGCTGGTATGATCGCCATGGTGATGGGTGTTGATAAGCCATTGGAAGGGCTTGTCCGATTGTTTTTTCAGCTCGCCTATCAGGTGTGTAGCCTGTTCCGGGAATTCGGCGTCAACCACAACAATACCTTCCTTATTTACCAGCCAGGCAATGGTGCCACCTTTTTCGGCAAACATGCCCACGTTGCCGCGGAGGATTTTAAACTGGAAGGTAGGGTCGGCAAACATCGCGGCCAGGCTTCTTTTCCCCAATAGTGCAACTGAGCCTGCAGTAAGAGCTGCGGTTGTTAAAAACTTACGGCGTTCCATATTTGTCATTGGTCAATGGTTTGATTGGTAAGTAAATTTAGGTATTTTAATTTCTAAGTAGCAAGCAGATATATGATGTATCAATAATAATATATTAACCGGGAGCAAATAACGGCGCAGCGAAATGACTACGGCTATTTGTGTTAAATTATGTTAACACAGCTACTTACGTTAATTAAAGCAATTATCTTTATTGGATAATAAGAAAACCTATGCTGAAAAACTACTTTAAACTGGCCTGGCGTAACCTTGGGAAGAACAAAGCTTTTTCGTTGATCAATATCTTCGGTCTTTCGGTAGGTATAGCCTTTACTTTACTTATTGGTGCCTACATCTGGGGGCAGCTGCAGGTAAACCATCAGCTTAAAAATTTTAAAAACCAGTATATCTTAATAAGCCGGTGGAAAGATCCGGGCCAGGGGAATGAAATTGCTTCGGCCGGGCAAATGCCCCGTGCATTGCATGATAATTACCCCAACCTGGTAGCTAATTATTATCATTTTGATGGTGTTACCACCAATGTATCAAAAGGTGATATGCATTTTAGGGAAAGCCTGCAGTTGGGCGATAGCACGCTTCTGAGCATGTATGGTTTTAAATTGTTGTACGGCGACGCCAAGACCGCTATGCATGATCCTTTTGCTGTTATACTGACTCAAAAAATGGCCTTGAAATATTTTGGTAAGCTGGATGTTGTTGGACAAACCCTCAACTTTGAAAGTTTTGGGGGAGAGAAGCATGATTTTGTGATTAGCGGAGTGTTGGATAATGCGCCCAAAAACTCGGTGACTAACCTTGATCAAAACAATAATTCAGATTTCTTTTTTACGGCCAGCTCGGCAAAATACTTTAAACGCAACCTTGATGGGTGGACAAACTTTAGCACCGTTGGCTATGTTGAATTAAAAGATGGTGCTACTGCAAAGGACCTGGAAGCACCGCTGCGCGAGCTGATGAAGAAGAATGCATCGGCAGATATCAGCAAAAGCCTTACAAACGTAGCGGTGCCCCTAACTGATTATTATCTTGAAGGATGGGGCGGCGCTGTTAAAACCATGTGTTATACATTGGGTTACATTGCGCTGTTTATTTTGTTGATGGCTATCATCAATTTTGTGAACATTTGTATCGGCCGCTCATCCGGGCGGATGAAGGAGATGGGTATTCGCAAGGTATTAGGCGGTTTACGCGGCCAGTTGATCTGGCAGTTTCTAACCGAGGCGGTATTAATGGTTTTAATTGCCACGGTATTTGCACTGGCGTTTTATGCCTTGGCAAGGCCATATTTTAGCGAGGTACTCGGTGAGCAGATCACCGGTCTTTTTGCCTTCCCCGTTTATTTTATAGCGATCCCTTTTTTGTTTGCCCTGTTTGTGGGGATACTGGCTGGTATTTATCCGGCATTGATATTATCGGCATTAAAATCCGTTGATTCGTTAAAAGGCAAGCTGGCATCAGTAAAGGAGAGTGTGCTATTCCGTAAAACGCTGGTGGGCTTTCAGTTTGGTACCGCGGCTATCGTATTTATTGGCGCGCTTATCGTTTCGCAGCAAATAAGCCTGTTTTTTAACGGTAAGTTGGGTTATAATAAAGACTATGTAATATATGCCCAGTTGCCCAGGGATTGGTCGGTTAAAGGAGTGCAAAAAATGCAATCGATAAAAGATCAGCTAATGCAGATGCCGCAGGTAAGCAGTGTATCGCTTTCATGGGATATTCCGAACGGACAAAACGGCGGCAATTATACCGTGTATAAGCAGGGAGGGAACCCCGCGCAATCAGTTACTGCAACGGGTTTAATGGTTGATAATCAATATGCCGCCACCTATAATATTCCAATGAAGGCCGGTACTTTTTTTAAGCCGGTTTTTGTCCCGGCAGATACAGCACAAGTAGTGATTAACGAAACGCAAGCTAAAATAATGGGATATAAAACTCCTGATGATGCTATTGGCCAAAAGATCATGCAGCAGGGCAGCAATATTCCGTTCATTATTTGCGGTGTTACGGCCGATTTTCATTTCGGGTCGATGCATGATTTGATATCGCCCATTACTTTTATGAATGTTAATTACACTACCTATTACCGGTATTTTTCTATCAAACTAAAGACGGGCAACATGCAGCAAAGCATCACCGCGCTGCAAAAAAAGTGGACAGTGCTTTTACCCGGTGCTCCCTTTGAATATGGCTTTATGGATGATGCCCTTAAAAAAGTTTATCAGTCCGAGATTCAGTTAAAGCAGGCCGCTTATATTGCTACAGTTTTAGCGGTGATTATTGTACTGTTGGGCGTATTGGGACTAATATCATTAAGCATACAGAAGCGTACTAAGGAAATCGGTATTCGCAAAGTATTAGGTTCATCGGTTGCCGGGATCATCAGCCTGTTTATAAAGGAGTTTTTAGGGGTGATAGTGATTGCTTGTCTAGTGGCCTGCCCTCTGGCTTATTTGATAATGAGTAACTGGCTTAATAATTATGCCTATAAAATAGCCATTACCCCAAATCCATTTATGATTGCTATTGTTGGACTTACTTTGGTTGCGGCTATATTAATCACTATACAAACTATAAAAGCCGCCCTGGATAGCCCGGTAAAGAGTTTGAGGAGTGAATAGGTAATAACCCATAACGGCGCAGCTTATTTAGTAGGGTCATTCAC
This sequence comes from Mucilaginibacter sp. P5_A4, assembly GCF_056400605.1. Taxonomy (NCBI): domain Bacteria; kingdom Pseudomonadati; phylum Bacteroidota; class Sphingobacteriia; order Sphingobacteriales; family Sphingobacteriaceae; genus Mucilaginibacter; species Mucilaginibacter sp. P5_A4. The sequence goes on from NZ_JBFUKX010000003.1 coordinate 167,300, forward strand.
CACACCTGCAAACAATACCAACCCGCTTTTCATTTCGCGAATAGCAAAAATGAATGGGTGATCAAACCTGTACGTATTGGGGTTTATAGCAGTAACACCAATGCTTATTGAGGTTACTGCCGCGGCAGTGGTGCCATCTTCGTTTACTTCAACGTAAGCTTTGTGTTTTACTTCGGTGATTTGCAATTGCCCCGCGGCATTGATGCGGGTAAAATCGGCTGCATCAGTAAATGCAATGCCCATGCCCAGGCTACTTAAAATATCGTCCAACTTAGTTTCGTAGCTGAACTTAAATTTGGGTATAGTAACCAATCCTTTAGTTTGTGTTAAACTCTTCATTAACGTTTGCCATTTGGCGGAATCAAGCGACGCGGCAAATTCCTTTACCGATTTATCTATTGGCATTAAAAGCACCATGCTGAATTTATTATTGGCATAAGGCAGTTCTATCACCCGGGCATCTGATGCGGCTACGGTATTAAAGTTTACCTCGCTATTCATCAGTTCGGCCTGAACGGTGCTGCCAGATCCTAAATAGAAAGTCGATTTCTGAGTTTTGGCGGCGTCAAATTTATTGGCCCAGCTACTTTAAAGTAAATGGCGTTGATGAGATACATTATCACATTATCCTGAATATTATCGATGATACTGGTGATCTTGCCATCGGTTGCGTTATTAACCCAGCTGTTGATTACATCTTTAGCGGCTGCATTTTTAAAATCAGCAGCTTCAATCCTTGCGTTGTAATTTGAAGCGTTTGCCTGCAAAAATGTGGGAATTGGCGTAAACGAATTAGTGTACCAAATGGAGTTGGCAAATTTTAGCGTGGTTTTAGGATCAAGCTGGGGAAGCTCGGTTATCATTTTGTGATAGTAGCCGTTTACCTGGTCCTCGGTAAAATTATTAAAATTCATGGTATTCCGGATGGCTTGCAGGGTTTGTCCTGATGCTCCGTTGCTGGTCATGCCTACGGCCATGCTTACGCTAAGGGGTGACAGGAAAAGATTATCAGCATCCGGATTGCCATTAAGGGTGGCTTTAAATAGTTTCAGGGTAAAGGCATTATCGGCAGTAACTTTTAGCTGTTCGGCAGCAGTAAGTGTAAGTTCTTTACCGGTATCCGGGGTATTGTCAATTTTTTTGCAGGCGGTAATTATGATAAGCGACAGGCAAAGGAGTGTAATAGTTTTGCGGATCATATATAACTGGTTTATAATGCTATTACGACGTAATAAACCACAATGCAACAAGCTATTGTCTTTTATTTTTTGACAAATTGACAATGGCCACTTCCATATTATACAATTCTTTATCGCGAGTGGCTTTGTTTAAAAAAGCAGGACTGAGGCGGGTGACAGGGTATGATTTAAAAGTTTTAAGCACTTTAATATCCCATCCTTTATTAATATAGGTATGCACTACATCGGCATTGGTATAAAGCAGCACCGGGCCAGGGAGCCTGCCTGTACTATCAGGGTTGATTTCGGTAAAGGGAGCATCCAGGTAAAAGTTTAAATCGTCATGAAACTGACCTGCAGCTATATAAACGGGCAGTTTGCCGGGGTTGTTATGATTTATCCATATAGCGGCCTCGCTGCCCCCCTGGTAATGCAGCAACGATGGGTAAAAGCACAGGTTAAGGTACAGGTTAACGGTAAAGGATACCAAAAGTGTGCGGTATATGGTTTGCTGCATTCCTGCTGATATTTTTGAGGGCAAAAATATCAGCATCAGCAAAAATGCTAAAATGATGGGCCCTGTTAGCCAGTTAAACGTTTCGGGTTTGAAAAAGTACTCAAGCGCGCTCACTATAACTACAAGCAATATAATAACCACATTTTGCGTAACGCGTACTGCTTTAATGCTTTTTAAGGATTTTAGCTTATCAAGATATTGCGCTGTAATAATAGCGAAGAAGGGGAATACGATATTAAGATAATGCGGCAGCTGAAATTTTGATGCTGAAAACAGCAGGAAGGTGATCAACGACCCGCAGATGCAATACCACTCCTGCGCCTGTACATTTTTAGCTCCTTTTTTAATGAACTGAAATATAGCTGCAAACAATAAAAGCGACCATGGCGAAAATGCCCACAGCAGGGTATGGATAAAAAAACTGGGGTCGCCGCTTCCTTTGATGGGGCCTGTATTAAAAAAACGGCCAAACTGACTATCCCAAAAAAAGAATTTAATACCTGATACACCGGTACGGCCAAATACCACCTTTTCGGGGTGCAGATCAAACTGCCGGTACAAGCTCCAGATCTCGGGCAAAATAAACACCAGTATCAATAAGGCAGCAAACAGCCATCGCCAGGTAAAAAGTTGTTTCCACTGCCTGGTGATAATCAGATGGCCTGCAACTGCGCCGCCTATGGTAATAAGGGCAAACATACCCTTAGTCATGAGCGCACAGGCTGTGAACAGGCTGGCCAGTATTAAATGCCAGAAACTGTTGCCGGTTTGGGCTTTATAAAAGTGATAAACCGCTGCAATGATTAGCCCGGTTAAATAAGGCTCGGCACGTACATCGGTGTTGGATAGGATAATGTGCTGCGCGGTAAGCAATATCAGTACCGACCATAGTGCTATTTGTTTACTGTAGAGGTTTTTTGCTAATTGATAAGTATAAACGGCCCCCATCATCATAAACAAAATACCCGGGAGCTTATAAGCCCACGTGTTAAACCCAAAGCATTTAAAAAACAAAGCGGTAACCCAAAAAGGGAAATGTGGTTTATCCAGCCAATCGCCGCCCCAGGCAAACAGGTCGCTGTAATTGTTGCGCAAAACCATGTTTTTAGAGATGGTGGCATACAGGTTAGCATCGGGGCCTATAATGGTTGTAAACAACCCGCTAAAATTTATAACAACCGCCATACCGATAAACAGGTAAAGCCATTTGTTTTGATTTGCGGTGCTGTTGAGATTCATAAGGTAATTGCTGTAAAGATAAATAGAATTGTAGGAGGTGCGAGAATTGAGATTGAATTGTCTGTCGCTCTACTCGTCCCGTTACGAGGTGCAGGTAATATTTTTTGCATTAGTTGGCTTTTACTACAAAATCAAAAAACATAACAATTTATTAACCCGGCAATTTTTTATTCAGCTTAGCTTAGCGCATTATATTTCAACAATGCAAAACCTTGTTAAATTATTTCTTTTTGGCTTGCTGTGTACTGTGGTTATTGGGGTAAAGGCCCAACCCCGTAGTAAAAAAGCCATTTTTATTATTGCTGATGGGATTCCTGCTGATGTGATCGAAAAATTGAACACGCCCAATCTTAAGCAGATTGCCGCACAAGGTGCCTATCTGAGGGCACACGTAGGGGGCGAAAAAGGTGGTTATTCGCAAACGCCGACTATATCTGCCAATGGATACAACAGCCTGCTTACTGCTACATGGGTAAATAAACATAATGTTTGGGGTAATGATATTAAAGCGCCAAATTATGATTACTGGAACATCTTCCGGATGTTTAAAAATGCTTACCCAGGTAAAAAAACTGCTATATTTTCGAGCTGGACGGATAACCGCACGAAGCTCATTGGCGATAACCTGCCCGAAGCCGGCAGCATTCACCCCAACTATGCTTATGACGGATTTGAGCTGGATACGGTAAAATTTCCGCATGACAAGGCAGGTAATTATATGCACCTGATAGATGAGCACGTTGCAGCATCAGCAGCCCTATGTATTAAGGATAAAGCGCCCGATCTTTCATGGGTGTACCTGGAGTATACCGACGATATGGGGCATAAGTATGGCGATAGTCCGCAATATTATGATGCCATTGAGAAGATGGATACGCAGGTTGGCCGTATATGGCAGGCTATCCAATACCGGCAGAAAAATTTTAAGGAGGATTGGCTGATATTCATCACTACCGATCATGGTCGCGACGAGCAAACAGGCAAAAATCATGGTGGCCAAAGTACGCGGCAACGCAGCACCTGGATGGTAACAAATTACAAACCGCTTAACAATTACGCCAAATACTATACTCCGGGTATTGTGGATATTACTCCATCAATCAACAACTTTTTAAATGTAAAAGTGCCCGAAGCACAGTTAAGGGAGGTGGATGGTATTTCGCTGATTGGTGCAGTATCTGTTGCTCAGCCGGAAGCCAATTTAGTGCAGGGCGCGCTTGATGTAAGCTGGAAAGCTATGGATGCTAAAGGTAAAGTAAAGATAAGGGTAGCTGCTGCAAATAATTTTAAGGAAGGTAAAGCTGATGAATATAAGCTGTTAGCCGAAGTGCCTGTTACTGCTGAGCATGTTTTGGTTGATGTAAAAAACATGCCATCAGGGTTTTATAAGGTATGTATTGAAGGGGAATTGAATACGGTGAACAGGTGGGTAGTAGTGAAGTAGGATTTTTGGAGCAAGGATTTTCGGACAAAGGAGCAAGGACGAAGGGTTTTGGGACGAAGGATAAGGACGAAGTTATCTAAACCTTTACAGTTTAGGATGACTTCATATTTTTTTAAATATTAACGCTTAATTTTATATAGATCATGGGCACACGGCGGGATTTTATTGGAACCAGCCTTACTGGCATAGCGGCTTTAACTTTATTGCCGGCTGTTAACTCTTTTGCAAGCATTGGCAATAGTTACCGGCGGGAGCATAAAACAAAACTGAAACTTCGTTTTGCGCTGGCATCTGATATTCATTACGGGCAGCCAGACACCGATTTTACTGCCAATACCGGCAATATGGTAAAATGGCTTAATGAGGACCATGCTAAAAATCACCTGGATATGGTTATCGTTAACGGCGACCTGGTGCATAATCGTCCCGATTTGCTGCCCGAAATTAAAAGCACTTACCTTGATAAATTGAGTGTGCCTTACCATACTATTCCCGGCAATCATGATTTTGCTGATGCCTCTGTTTGGAAGAAGAGTTTTGGTTACGAGGATAAATATACTATAGAATTTGGCGACATCGCTTTTGTGCTGGCCAATACTGCCGATACCAAAGGCGTTTATGTGTGCCCCGATAATACCTTTATAAAAACATCGCTGGATAAATTTGCCGGCAAAAAAATTGTATTTGCAATTCTGCATATCCCGCCAATAAACTGGACTAAAAATGATGTTTTCACCGATTGCCCCGAAACCATTGAGCTGCTGCATCGCTACCCGAATGTAAAGGCCGCATTTCATGGTCACGATCATTTGCTGGACGGCGTGCGCTATACCGGCAACAAATTCCCTCATTTTTTTGATTCGCATATAGGAGGTAATTGGGGAACCGATTACAAGGGATACCGGATAGTTGAGGTAGACGAGCAAAATGCCATTTATACTTACCAGGTAAATGCAAGCCAAAACCCGGTGCTTAACTCCAATAAGTTTTAATCGGACAAAACGGGTTTGAATTTGAATGCTGTTTTGGCTGCCGGTTTACTAACAAGCTTTAAATTCACTTTATTACTGCTCTGATGAATATTTCAACCCAACCTGCGCCCGTGCCCGGTCGATCATATCAATCATTTGTCGCGACATCTGGTGGGGAATGATGGGGCTTTCTGTTGCACCCGATCTGATCAGGTCGCAAAAATGTTTTATCTCGTAATTCAAGCCTCCGGCGGTAAATGGCTCATTGAGCTCTATACTTCGGCCATCCAGGTAATCAATAGTTGCGCGGGTCGGGTTCCACCAGTTTTTATGGATGGTTACGTGGCCAAGCGGACCAGCAATGAGGGCGTCGCCCTTGCCATGCAGGTCAAACCCGGCATATAATTGCGAATAACCACCCGCGTGCAATGTTTGGAATATGGCAAACATATCGATACCCGTTTTGCCAAAGCGACCCATGGTTTGTACTTCCTGCAATTCGCCAAGCCAGTCAATCGCCAAAAAGGCTTCGTAAATGCCTATCCCCATTAAACTGCCGCCAACCAGATCGAGGTTATAATTTGGATGATCGGGCGGGCAATCGGCAACAGCCGATCCGGCGCGCACATAACCCGCCGGGCCAATAGGGTCGGTAGCCAGGTATTCTTTTAAACGGGTGTATAATGGGTAGAAGGGAGGTTTCATACCCTCCATAAATAAGAGCCCGGTTGATTTCACTACTTTCAACACCTCATCCAGTTCGGACAGGTTTACCGTGGCCGGTTTTTCGCAAAGCACATGTTTACCTGCTTTAAGGGCGGCTATGCTATAGGCGGCATGGCTATCGGGCAGGGTGGCAATATAAACCGCGTCAACATCGCTTGCCAGCAGCTCATCAAAAGTATAACAGGCCTTACCACCATACTGCGCCACAAAATCATCGACAGTAACAACCCGCCTTGAAAAAGAGGACACCAACTCAACACCCTCAACAGCGGCAAAACCCTGCATAAAGCGGTGAGCGATGCGGCCGCAGCCTATAATTCCGAATTTGATCATTGTTTTAAGTCTGTAGTTCTAAGTCGTGAGTCTTAAATTCTAAACCGGTAATTTAACTCAGATTCAAAAGTATACTAAAACTAAAAAGTCCCAACTCAAAAATATAAATATTCCTGACTTGAGACCTTTACTTAGAACTTAAGACTTCCGACTTGAGACTTATTTACTGGTATTGAATATAAATAGGGTACGGTTTGTACCTTGATAAAACCTCCTCTGGTGTTAACATATGGTGAGGGGCTTTCTTGATGTCGTTTTTGTAAAACAATTTAAAGCCTGTAAACTGTACCGGCTCCTGGTTAATGAAGTAGCGGTAAGTACCGGTTTTAAGGTCGGGTTCGCCCCAGCCGTCCATATCCATAACTAACTGTACTTCTTTACGCAGTTTGATGTTTTTGTAGTTGGTCACCATTTTTTTGGTGAAACGGTGTACTACCAAAATTTTAGGTGGCAAGCCGTTTTTCCTTACAATTTTTGCCAGGTAGTCTGATACGAAATTGATATCGGCGGCGTCATAAGTGCCTATCCTTTTGCCGGGTTTGCTGCCATCTTTCATTGAAAACTCAGGGTCCATACCAAAATGAACCTGTGGCATTGATAAGTATTTTTCAAATAATGGTAACTCTGCCTGTATGTTGCTTAAGGCTACCTGTACATCTAAAAATACAATGGCATGTGCTTTTTTTGCTAATACCAATACACTGTCAATTTGTTTAAAAGGCATGCGGTAACGGAATTTTCCGTCTTTGCCGCCATCACCCTGTGCTACTACAGCAATGTAGTGCAAAGCGGGTTGCACCGGTGTTTTAGGATCGGCTTTTTCCCAATGCTTTACCTCTCCCTTTAATTTGGCAAGCATTTCTTTTGGCGGCAATTCGCCCAAAATGCCCATTTTTTTTGAGTAAAGATTGCCGTAAAAAGCAACTACGCGTTTATATGGTAAAATAGCGCCGCCTATTGGGTATGGTGTATTTTTAACAGGCCATCTGCCGGTGGTATCACCATGGGCATTAAACTTTAATAAAGTATCATATTTTGCCTTATCTATAGGAGGATAATCTGATTTTTTTACGCTGAGCGAATCTGCTTCTTCGGCTTTTGCCGAATCAGTTTTAGCAGCTGTTTTCTTACTATCTGTTTTGCCGGCACCATCGCTTTGCGAGCAGCCAGGTAATAGTACAATGGACGATAAGAGCAGGGTTGCAGATAATAGGACGTTTTTTAATTTCATGTGCGTTTATGTTCGGTAAGTGGCAGGTGGGCGTAAGTTGTATTTTAATTTAAACTAATTTTCAGCTACTTATAAAGCAACCAAAGCAGGTTTAGTTTGAGGCAAATATAAATATTGATAATTAATTACCTTTAACTTTATGAAACTTTCCGAAAACGCCCAATGGCAATTTGGGGCCAGCTGTGGCCTGCAGGTAAAGTTCGCCAATCTCCAGGTTTTGCACTTTAGGGTAGGCGCTTTTAATCAGATTTTCTATTATTACCGATGAAAAACCAAGCGAATAGGTGTTCAGGATCAGGAAATGTTCTTCAGGGTCCAGCAGTTGGATCACATCGGCCATCATCTCGTTGATGTTATCCTCCAGTTTCCATTTTTCGCCGTTCGGGCCATTACCATAAGCCGGTGGATCAAGGATGATGCCATTGTATTTTTTGCCGCGTTTAAGTTCGCGTTTTACAAATTTAAGCGCATCCTCAACCACCCACCGGATATTGCTTAAGCCCGAGATCTCCTGGTTTTCGTTAGCCCATGTAACCACCTGTTTAATGGAATCCACATGTGTGGTATCGGCACCCGCGGCCTGCGCTATTAATGATGCACCGCCGGTGTAGGCAAACAGGTTAAGTACTTTTGGCTGTGGTGTTTTAAACCGTTTTATATTTTGAGTAATGTAATCCCAGTTTACGGCCTGCTCGGGGAAGATCCCAAGATGTTTAAAAGAGGTTAACCCCAGGCGGAACTTGATAGCGGCATCGTTATTTTTATACTCGATGTGCCAGCGGTCGGGAGTTTTTGGGTCTTTTTTTATCCAGTCGCCCGCTGTGGCAGAGCGGCCTTTAAACTTTATGTGGTGTAAACGCTGCCATTCGGCAGGAGGGAGGCTTTTGCTCCAAACCGCCTGTGGTTCGGGGCGTATAAGTACGGTGTTCCCAAAACGCTCCAGCTTTTCAAAATCGCCGCAATCAATCAGCTCATAATCTTTCCAGTGCGTTGGGGTAAGTAATTGAATCATTTTTATCGGGTTCGTGGTTCGTGTTGCCGGTGGCCGGATCTAAAAGTTGCAAATGTACTAATTTTCCACTTCGTACTGAATCGCATAAAAGTATATCCCGCAACAGGCAACCCGCATCCCGCAACAGATATCCCGCAACAGATCAAAGCTTCGCTTTTGCCGCCCTCATGAACTTGCTGGCGAATACAAAGTCGTTAAGTTCCTTGTTATCGGTGTGGGCAATTTCTTTGTTGCTGCCTTCCCACCATTTTTTGCCCTGGTGCAGGAACAAAATATGATCGCCGATACCCATTACCGAATTCATATCGTGGGTAACAACAACCGTGGTAATCTGGTATTCATCGGTAAGTTCGCTTATCAGGTCATCAATAAGGATAGAGGTCATAGGGTCGAGGCCCGAGTTGGGCTCATCAACAAACAAGTACTTGGGTTGCATGGATATTGCCCTGGCTATGCCCACACGTTTTTTCATACCTCCCGAAAGCTCGGATGGATACAGTTTATTTTTACCTGCCAGGTTAACCCTTTCAAGGCAGAAGCTGGCCCTGTCTCGTTTTTCGGCCCTGGTTTGGTTGGTGAACAGGTTTAGCGGGAACATGATGTTTTCTTCAACTGTCATGCTATCAAACAAGGCCGAGTTTTGAAAAAGCATCCCAATGTGGGTGCGTATAGGCACGCGTTCCTCAAAACCCATATCGGTAAAGTTTTCGCCATTAAAAAGCACATCCCCTTCGGTAGGTTCATGCAGGCCTACAATGCATTTTAGTAATGTTGTTTTGCCCGAACCTGAACCGCCAATGATGAGGTTATTTACACCGGGTTTAAAATTAGCACTTATACCAGATAGAACTTCGTGTTCGCCAAATGTTTTATGGATGTTTTGAATTTCTATCATAAAAATAGACGGGAGATTACTAAATCGAACAATAAAATCATTACGCAGCTAAAAACTACACCGCGTGTGGCAGCCTGGCCAACTTCAAGGGCGCCGCCTTTGGTATAAAAGCCCTGGTAGCTGCAAATGGTAGTGATGATAAAACCAAACACAACTGCCTTAACCAAACATACAGTAATAATAACAGAGTTAAAACCATCCGACAGGCCAATTATAAAGTCATCGGTAGTAACTTCGCTTGAAGTAAGACAAGCAATGTAGCCACCTATAAATCCTAATAATATAGATACGATAACCAATAACGGGAACATGGTTACACCTGCTATTACCTTGGGCGATATTAAATAGCCCGGCGCGTTTACGCCCATGATCTCTAAGGCGTCAATTTGCTCGGTAACCCGCATGGTGCCTATCTGCGATGCCATACTTGAACCAACGCGGCCTGCAAGTACCAAAGATGAAATGGTGGGGCTAAATTCAAGAACCATACTATCGCGGGTAATACCGCCTACTACCGATTTGGCTATCAGCGGACTCACCAACTGGAAAGCGGTTTGGATGGTTACAGCTGCACCGATGAAAACCGAAATAATCATGATTATGCCTAATGAACCGATGCCCGCCGAAACCATTTCGCGCATTACCTCTGCCCAGTATACTGTGAATTTTTCGGGTTTTCTAAAACTTAATCTTAGTAAAAGTATATATCGCCCTAAACTTTGAATCATAGTTATGTATTAAAAATCGGATAAAATTACATTTTTAAATTTAGCTTACCAGTCGCTATTGTTTAATTGCCTAAAATAGGAGCTTTTTGCAAGCTATTATTTTAGCTTGTGTAATTTAGCTTGTCAAATATCAACAGGCATAAAAATCACCCTCAACAATTGGGGGGCTTAAATTAAAAGTACATTCAAAATAAAAACTCATCATCATTATGAAAAATGCCCTTATTACCGGTTCAACAAAAGGCATGGGCCGTGCCATTGCCATAGCTTTTGCAAATGAAGGCTTAAACGTGGCCGTTTGTTCGCGAAACGAAAAAGAATTATTGGAATTTAAGGACGAACTGCTGCACCATAACCCCAACATTAAAGTTTCGGCCAGGGTAGCCGATGGAAGTAACAAAACCCAACTGCTTGGCTTTGCCGCCGCTGCACAGCAGGAACTTGGTTTTATTGATGTGATTGTAAATAACTTAGGCATGTTCACCCCAACAAGTATACTCAATGATGCCGATGATACTTTTGAAAAACAGGTAAATACAAACCTTATGCCCACCTATGAGCTGTATCGCTTTTTTGGTAAAGCCATGCAGGTTGCACACAAGGGACACTTTTTTAACATATGCTCGGTAGCATCATTAAATCCAATTGCCCAGGCAGGTGCTTATAGCGTAACAAAATACGCGTTGTTAGGTCTAACAAAGGTAATGAGGCTTGAAATGCAGGAGCATGGTGTAAAGGTAACCGCGATAATTCCCGGATCGACGTTAACGGATTCATGGAAAGATGCGGTTGTTGATAAAAACACAATGGTTTTACCAGAAGACATTGCATCGGCAATCATCAATATATACAGGATGAGCGCGGGGGCCAATGTAGACGAGATAATCATTAAACCAGCGCCGGGTCAGTTGTAGTACTTTCAAGTCTGTAGTACTAAGTCTTAGGTGATTTTCGACTTATGACTCGAGACTTCCGACTTAAGACTTATAACCCGGAAGTTTCACCGTCAAAACCCGGCAATTCACCGACTTGTTGCACCTGCTAACCTATATTGTATAGGTATTTTTAACGGCCCGCTGTACTTTTATATCATTAAACAAACCCAAACTTGAACGTTATTTAAATAAGATTATGGAAAAGAAGCTTTATCGGGATGAATACCGAAAGAAAATAGGAGGAGTTTGCGCCGGTCTGGCCGAATACTTCGACATGGATGTAGCCATTATACGCGCCCTGTTTTTACTTACATTTATATTTATGGGCACAGGCCTTGCGGCCTACGTTGTACTATGGATAGTGATACCCAAAAGAGGAGTCAACTTTTATAACCCTAATGTTGATTACAGGGTACCACCAGAGCAACCCCCCTATAATCCATTTGATAACAGCGCCCCGGTAACACCAGGCGCCCCGTTTGGAGCCATACCGCCAAAAAAATCATCATCAACCGCAGGTGTTATTATTGGATGTGTACTGATATTTTTTGGTGCGTCATTCCTGCTTCACGAACTGCATGTTTTTTACTTTTGGCACATGGCTAAATTATGGCCGGTTATTTTAATAGTAGTTGGTTTGGCTGTCATTGTATCGGGCCAAAAAAAGGAACCCTGGGAAACAGGCTTTCAAAATACCACTACCGATCCGGAAGTGAAAGCAACTGATGACACCGACACCCTGAATAAGGAAGAGAAAAAAGACGATAATATTACAGACACCCCTCCAACTATATAAGATCATGAAGAGCGATAAATTAATTCCAGGTGCTATCCTGGTATGTATAGGAGCCATATTTCTACTCCACAACTTTGATATTATTGATTTCCATTGGATGAATATACTCCACCTTTGGCCTATATTTTTGATTATAGGTGGGGTGAACCTGGTTTTTGCGGGCAATAAATCGCCATTGGCAACAATTTTAAAACTTACAGTGGTTGTAGCTGGTTTTGCACTGCTGCTGTTTGGCCGCTTTGGTGATCGTTATAACTTTTGGCCGCATAATTTTGTTCATTGGGATAGTAACGATAGCGGCGATGACAATAGTGATGACGACAACAGTGACAGCGACAGCACCAACACCGATCACGGCGTAGTGAAAATTGAAGGCAGCAGTATATTTAATAAAGAGTATACGCCCGATGCCAAACTGGCCCGCCTTAACATCAGCGGCGGCGGTACAACTTATACACTTAACGATACCACCAGCCAGCTGTTTAAAGCAGAAACAAAGGAGTTTTATGGTAAGTATGAGTTTAATACCAGTAAGGACGACTCGGTTTATGTTTTAGACCTGAAGATGAAGAATAATAAGGGATGGCATTTTGATTCTGATGACAATAAATCAAACCAGGCCAACATCAAGCTTAATCCAAACCCTATCTGGGATATTTATGTGGAAACAGGCGCAACAAAATTGGATTTTGATTTGACAAAATTTAAAATTAAAAGTGTAACTTTAAAGGGTGGAGCGGCATCATTTGATGTAAAGCTGGGTGCGCCATTAGCGACCACCAATGTTGAAGTGTCTACAGGAGTATCGGAGGTTACCATCAGTGTGCCTAAGAATGCTGCCTGCAGTATAAATGCAAACACCGGCCTGTCATCTAATGAATTTGCAGGATTTGACAAAAAGAATGATAACACGTACGAAACAGCAGGTTTTGATGCAGCAAAAAACAAAATATATATCCACATGAGCGGCGGAATATCTGATTTTAAAGTAAACAGGTATTAACCACCCCAACCGTTACCGGGACAATACTAACATATAGCCAAATTTTACCGCCCCATGAAAATGGGGCTTTTTTTTTATATATCAGTCAATGTGCTGATGCGGTGGCAAATGAGCATTACTATCAATAAAATATCTCATTCTTTACGACTTTTCATTATATGCTCCTGAAGTTTTGCAGCATCAACAGCTGGTAATTTGCCGGCAAATTTATCAGATAGTTTTTGCTTAGGAGAGGATGTGTTTTTGAGTACTTTAATCAAATGTACTTTTCAAGCTCTTTAAGTAAATTGTAGGCATTTTGATTAGTTACTTCTATCAGTAATGTATCCATCTTTATATTTTGTAATCAAATTTACCAAAAAGTAATCCAATACGCTAAATCATATATTTATGAAAGATTCAACTTGTAATTGACATTTTACGGCGTCTATTAAGCAAGTGTTTTTTATATTATTTCAATTCACACCTTCACCCTTTTGTAATTAATCCACTACAAAAAGTTAATTATGTTAAATTCAAAACTATTACCGCAAAAAATAGGTTTAATTTACAGCTTAAATCAACGTCTATGAAAATAACATACTATATATTGGCAGCCTCCCTTTTTATTACTGCAACTGTGAATGCCCAGGATATGCTGAAAGGGACGGTTTATGAAAAAGGCAAAAGCGATAAGCTGGCCAATGTTTTTGTAAAAGATATTAACAACAGGCAAATCACGATAACCGATAAGAACGGTAATTTCAGCATTCGTACCCTAACAGGTCATACACTAATATTCAATTCACCGGGTTACGTATCCGATACATTATATGTAACAGATTTACGGCCAAAGCGCGTGGAGATGATATCGCAAACTATATCATTGAGACAGGTAAACGTTACTGCTACCCGCCCGGCTTTTGATCCGCGTAAAGAATACCCGGAAGTTTATACTAAAAGCAAGGTTTCGGTAATGTCGCCATCTACCTGGTTTAGTAAAGAGGGTAAGGATGCACGGCGGTTGAAAAGATATTTTCAGCACGAGGAAGAGGAGCGGCAGATAGATGAAGCCTTTAATGTTGATTATGTAAAAAGTGTAGTTCCGCTGCGAGGTGCCGAACTGGAAAATTTCATGTCGCTTTACAGGCCAACTTATGCATTTCTTAAAAACAACAACGCGCCGTCGATGACAGCCTATATCAACGAATCTTATAAAAAATACCTGGCCCTGCCAGCTAATAAGCGGGTATTACCAAAGCTAAGTGCCGCGCCTACGAGTTTGCAGTAGCTTCAATATACAGATATTGTATAGCAGTTGGTGGTTTGCAGTGAGAAAATGAATTATAAAAAAAAACGCCATTCAAGGTAAATAAATCCGAAATCGAACATCCGAATTACCAAATCAAAATTAATCCACTTCCGCAGTTAAATCTCCGGTAACTATCTTTTGGTACAATAGCTCAATCTGGCTTTTCAGGATCCGGTCTTCAGAAAGGTCTGGCAGACTATTGATGTCGAAATATTTCACATCAAGCACATCAAAGCCTTTGTTGAGGGTAGTTGAAATTGCTTTGCAGTAAAATACCATCTTATAAACATAAAAAGGTTGTGGCGGGTGAGGGTGCATTTTTTTATCGAATACCGCCAATAACCTGTCGGCAACAACCTCAAGCCCGGTTTCTTCGTGGAATTCTTTAACGATAACTTCCTTCGCGCTGTACCCAACGTCGGCCCAGCCGCCAGGTAAACTCCATTTACCATCGGCGCTTTCTTTAGCCAGTAATATTTTGTTTTCGGCATTTAATAACAGGCCACGCACATCAACCTTAACGGTAGGGTAATCATGCGGCATCGGGAAATTGAATTTTATATCGTCGCTGCCCCAGCCGGTAACATTATCCAACATCCCTATAGCAATGTGTTGTAATTCGGCATAGCGCTCAATATCATATTCGTTTTTGGCGTACAGCAAACCTACATCGGCAACAGAACGCAGGCGTGTAATGAGGGTTAAAAGTTCGGTGTTGTTCATTAGATAGTTTAGATAGTATTACAAAGATTTGTCATTTTGAGGCACCAAACACCTGATAGTCGGCAGTACAGGAGATGAGCCATAACCAGCAGATCCTTTGCTGCGCCCCGGGATGACAAAAATGGCAAATTAAAATAAATTCTAAATCGAAATTCCGAATTCCCAAATCAAAAACCTATCCTCTCCCTAACAATTCATCCAGCTTGTTACGCTCGGTTTGCAGTTCGCGGGCAAGTTTCTTTTCTTTTTCGTTGGCTTTAGCTTTGTAGGCTTTGTATTCTTCATCAAGCTCATTATACAGCTTAATGCGGTATTTGGCTTCACGGCTGTTTGCGCCAGACCGGGCTATCACAATGGCCGCAGTAAGACCGAAAAAGATAACCAACCCCCACATTAATAAATTATAGGAGGCTTTGGTAAATGCGATGCCTAAAAGATTTATTTCGTCGCGTTTGGCGTTAGATTCAGAAAGGGTTTGATCCTTGGTGGTTACATCGGTTTTAAGCGCAGCAATATCCCCTGTTTGTGCAGCCAGTTTGGTTTGAGCTTCTTTAAGTCTGCGGCGTTCTGTATTTAGGGTATCCTGCAGGTTTTTCCATAAGGCAGAAACCAACGGCTGCTGGTAATGGAATAATTTGGTTAGCAGGTATCGGTATTGCCCATTCAGGCTTTTATCCTTTGCCAGTGCCGAGTCGGCAGCGGTTTCGCGGGGCTTGGTATATTGTGGCTGATATGCACCAGCCGGTTTTGCACCGGCGGGAGCCGCATTATATTTTACCGCTGGCTTTATAACCACCGGTTTTGTTGAGGGCGGCTTAGCGGCAGCTTTTTTAACAGTATCCTGGGCAAACCCCAAATGGGTGATGCCTAAAATAATTACCATTAAAACAGAGATACGGAATATAAAATGCTTATTCATTATGTAAAATTAGGTATCTGATGTTAACAAAACAGGATTTTAATGGTTTTAATTTGCATTATCCTGAACTTTCCGATCGCTAATGTAAGCTTTCATACGGAATTTTGCTACTCATAGTTATATTAGCGGCATGAATATAGGTATCATTGGTTTGGGCGATATGGGGCGTTTGTATGCAAAGGCTTTCGCAAAAGCAGGTTACACCGTTTGTGGCTGCGATTTACCCGAAAATCGTACTAAGCTGGAGGAGGAACTTTCGCCCTTTGGCATTACCATTATAGATAAGGCGGGTGATGTATCCCGTACCAACGACCTCATTATTTACTCCGTTGAAGCCGACAGGCTAGAGCAGGTGGTGGCAGAATGCGGTCCGCTGACTAAGTATGGAGCCATTGTTGCCGGCCAAACGTCCGTTAAGCATCCCGAGATAGCCATATTTGAAAAATACCTGCCTGCCGATGCGCAAATCATCACCTTTCACGCCATGCACGGGCCGGGCTTTGATCCAAAGGGGCAAACGCTTATCCTGATACCGCATCGTTGCCGGCCAGATGCTTACCAGCGGATGGTTGATCTGTTTACGGCTATCGGCAGCGATATTGTAGAAATTGCCGATTATCACGAGCATGATAAAATTGTAGCTGATACCCAGGCTGTAACCCACGTAGGTTTTGAGAGTATGGGCACCGCCTGGATGGCCGCCGGCTTTTTTCCATGGGAAAACGCATCCTATATAGGCGGTATTGATAATGTTAAAATCCTGACCACCCTTCGCATATTTAGTTATAAAGCGCACGTGTACGCGGGGCTTGCCATATTGAACCCATATGCAAGGCAGCAGGTAAAGCGTTATTCCGAATCAGAGTCGGAATTGTTTAAGCTGATGATCAAGGAAGAGGCCCAAACTTTCAGGGAGCGGCTGTACCGTGCCCGCGATTTTGTATTTCACGAAAGCCGCAAACCCATTATGCTGAACGATGTGGTGATGAAGGAGTTTTCCCTTTCGCAAAAGCCCGAACTGCAGAAGCCCAACTCGCACCTGAGCATATTAAGTATGGTTGATGCCTGGTACCACCTTGGTGTAAACCCCTATGATAACCTCATTTGCCAAACCCCACCATTTCGCCTCAGGCTGGGTATTGCCGAATACCTGTTTAAGAACGAGGAACTGCTGGAAGAGTCCATTGAAACTGCCCTGTATGACAAAACCATCCGCGGCGATGATCTGGAATTTCACTCGGCAGTAAGGGAGTGGTCGGCTATCATTGGTTACGGCGATATGGAAGGGTATAAAAAACACTTTAACGAGGTGCAAGCCTTTTTCAGCCATAGACTGGAAGAGGGGAAGGTGCAGAGCGCAGAGCTGATTAGAAGGTTAATGATGGAGTAGGGAGCCTTATACTTGAAATAAAAGGGTTTTCGTTTCCGGCATAATCACATATTAAATTATTGAGTAATACCTAAGCCAAACATGCGCCAGTTTAAGACTAAGTTTAAATTAATCTTTCTGCCTTTTGTATTTATTGCATTTTGCACACTTTTTATGTATACTTTTTTGCATTGGTTATTGATAATTAAACTTAATGCATTTGACATTTCCGAAAAATATATCAACTTTTTTATACCTGCGGGTCTTGTGTTTATCCCTCTTGTTATTTGGCTGCGGCCAAGGATAAAGCTGCTTAAGCTTAATTTTACCGGCAGGGGAGACCCGGTTGCATTATTAATTATTTTAACAGGGTTAACGGTGGCCGTACCTACAATTATTGCGCAGCAATATATAGAAACAGCAACAGGGAAATTAACCCCTTTAGATAGTATCAGCGAATTGAATGTTTTGCCTGCAACTAAATATTATACTGTTAAACAAATTTACAGCAATAAAAATATGGCGCATATAAAGGTGGTTTTTTCTGTAAGTGGAAAAAACAACAGCGATTTTAATATGACCGCCTATACTGCTGTTCCTGTTTTTGATCATATTTTTCCTGATACTACTGTAATCGTTGCTATGCGTAAAAGGGTAAATCCCAAAACATTGGTGATAATTAACAGTAAGCTAAGTTCTATGCTACAATTAAAAAAGCTGCCTGCTGATTCTATAAGATTAATGCGCTATGTAAACCCGTCACTTATTATGCCGCAATATGGTGACGCAGGAAAGTATGGTGCATTGGCAGTGGTAACGAGGGGGTATAAGCTGAAAAAAGAGCCAAAACAAATGAAAATATTCCCCGCAGCCTGGTTGGCTGTTAAATATGTCAAAACAATCAGCAATAGCTTGCCGCCTGCAGAAAAACAATTAAACTTTAAAGTATTTGCAGCAAAATGCGATATTGATTTTAAGCATGAGCCATTGAATAAGTTTGAATACTTAAGCAAGGTATCTTATAATGCAGATGATTTGAAATATTACACTGCCGCTATAAAGTCAAGAGACGATGTTATTGATGGAAAACAAATAATACTTTTACCCATTTATGAACCATTTGCCAAGCGTAATGGTAACAAAATGGTGTGGATATTGGGATCTTTTGTTACCGGTTCATCTGTCTTTTTATTGATCTTGCTGTGTTATCGGTTAAGAAATATAGAAAATTAGCGATCAACCTAAAATGTAGCAACCCGCCCCGGCGTGTTTAAGCTCTAAATAAACATGCTTTCTTTAACTCTGTTCATTCTTAAATTCTAAAAATCCCGGTTAAAACAAATTATGCGCCCTTGCTTATCGGTAGATCGCTTCGTACATGGCAAAGGTGCGTAAGGGAGAAATAAATCTATCCCAATTAAACCACTTAACCCCCAACCAGATACCCCAAAACCTCCTGTTAAAACACGCATATAAAATTTATAAAAAAATAACTCACTAACTATTTGATAATTACTACAAAGTTTCTATCTTTGCCGTCCCTTTCGGGGGGAATAATATGTCTTGAACGAAGCCCTACTGCTTCGATGGACACAAACAAATTAAGAAAATGTCAGGAATTATTGGTAAAAAAGTAGGAATGACYAGCATTTTCGACGAAACAGGGAAGAATATTCCTTGCACCGTAATCGAAGCTGGCCCTTGCGTGGTAACACAAGTTAAGTCTGTTGAATCAGACGGATATGCTGCTGTACAGCTGGCATATGGCGACAAAAAGGAAAAAAACACTTCTGGTCCGTTAAAAGGACACTTCCAAAAAGCCGGTACAACTCCAAAGCGTAAGCTTGTTGAATTCAAAACTTTCGAAGACGAAAAATCATTAGGTGATACTATCACTGTAGAGATTTTCGCCGCCGGAGATTTTGTTGATGTGGTTGGTACTTCAAAAGGTAAAGGATTTCAGGGTGTGGTAAAACGTCACGGTTTTGGTGGTGTGGGTATGCAAACTCACGGTCAGCATAATCGTTTACGTGCGCCGGGATCTTTGGGAGCATCGTCATGGCCATCTCGTGTATTTAAGGGCATGCGCATGGCGGGTCAAACCGGAAACGTACGCGTTAAAACACAGAATTTACAAGTTGTAAAGGTTTACGCTGAGCAGAATCTGTTGGTTGTTAAAGGTTCCATCCCCGGAGCTAAGGGTTCATTCGTAATAGTGGATAAATAAGATGGAAGTAAACGTATTAAACGTATCAGGTAAAGAAACAGGTGCCAAGGTGCAGCTTCCTGAGTCGGTATTCGGTATTGAACCAAACGATCACGCGATCTATCTTGATGTTAAGCAGTATTTAGCTAACCAGCGTCAGGGTACACACAAAGCAAAACAGCGTAACGAGATTGCAGGTTCAACCCGCAAATTATATAAACAAAAAGGTACAGGTGGTGCCCGTGCAGGTAGCGTTAAATCTCCATTATTTAATGGTGGTGGTCGCGTTTTCGGTCCGCAGCCCCGCGATTACAGCTTCAAGTTAAACAAGAAGTTAAAATCACTGGCCCGTAAATCGGCTTTATCATACAAAGCAAAGGATAACAACATTTTAGTATTGGAAGATTTTAATTTTGATAGCATCAAAACTAAAAACTACATTAAAATGGAGGCTGATCTGAATGTTACTAATGACAAAACATTATTAGTAGTAGCAGGCGCCGAAAATAACAATGTGTATTTATCAAGCAGAAACCTGAAGAAAACGAAAGTAATTTCAGTTGAGCAGCTAAACACTTATGATGTGTTAAACGCTGGTAAACTGTTATTAACTACAGGCGCTGTTAAAACTTTGGAGGAAGCATTAGCTAAGTAATTATGGAAATTTTAAAGAAACCCCTACTTACTGAAAAAGTAACTCAATTAACCGAGAAACTTAACCGTTATGCTTTCAAAGTTGATCACAGAGCAAACAAGATTCAGATTAAAGGTGCCATTGAGGCAATGTATGGTGTTAACGTTAAGGCGGTAAACACTATGAAATACGTCGGCAAACTTAAAACTCGCAATACTAAGGCAGGCGCCGTATCTGGCCGTGCTGCTACGTATAAAAAAGCGATCATTACGTTGAACGACGGGCAAACAATTGATTTTTACAGCAATATATAATTATAGAGATGGCAGTAAAGAGATTTAAACCGGTTACCCCGGGTACCCGTTTCAGAGTTGATGTATCTAACTCAGATATTACAACAAACGTTCCGGAAAAGTCGTTGGTTGTTTCAGCCAACACAAGATCGGGCGGACGTAACAACAGCGGTAAAATGACTATGCGCTACATGGGTGGTGGTCATAAACAAGCATATAGGTTAATTGATTTCAAACGTAATAAATTTGACATCCCGGCAAAAGTTGCAACTATTGAGTACGATCCTAACCGTTCGGCACGTATAGCACTGTTACATTTTGTTGATGGTGAAAAACGATATATGATAGCTCCGGAAGGCTTAACAGTTGGAACGGTAGTTGTATCTGGCGAGAGTGCTACTCCAGAGGTTGGTAATACCATGCCTTTGAAAAACATCCCGTTGGGTTCTATCATTCACAACATTGAGTTAAACCCAGGCCAGGGTGGTATTATTGCCCGCAGCGCCGGCACTTACGCTCAGTTATCAGCCCGTGATGGTAAATATGCCATTATTAAGTTGCCTTCAGGCGAAACACGTATGATACTGTCAACTTGTTTGGCAACTATTGGTACCGTTTCAAACGGCGAAAGAGCAAACGCGGTGTTAGGTAAAGCAGGCCGCAAACGCTGGTTAGGCCGCAGGCCGCGTGTTCGTGGTGTTGCCATGAACCCGGTAGATCACCCTATGGGTGGTGGTGAGGGCAGGGCCTCAGGTGGTCATCCACGTTCACGTAAAGGTTTGTTAGCTAAAGGCTACAAAACACGTGATAAGAAAAAAGGGTCGGATCGTTATATCATTGAAAGAAGGAAAAAATAATGGCACGTTCAATTAAAAAAGGACCTTATATTGATCATAACCTGGAAAGAAAAGTTCTGACCTTGAATGAATCAAGTAAAAAATCAGTTGTAAAAACATGGTCACGTCGTTCCATGATCTCTCCTGATTTCGTTGGTCACACATTCGCAGTACACAACGGTAACAAGTTTATCCCGGTGTATGTAACAGAAAACATGGTTGGTCACAAATTGGGAGAATTTGCTCCAACCCGTACATTCCGCGGTCACGCAGAAAAGAAAAAATAAGGCATGGAAGCAACAACTAAAATCAAAAAGTCTGTACTGATCAGGCAACAAAAAGAAGCTGCAAAAGCCCTTGTAGGCGGCGCTTCAGTTGCAAAGCTACAGAACTGCCCAACTTCACCACGCAAAATGCGTTTGGTGGTTGATCTGATCCGCGGTGAAAACGTTGAGAAAGCGTTATACATATTAAAATATACTAACAAAGAAGCTGCAATTCGTGTAGAGAAACTTTTGTTATCAGCCATCAAAAACTGGGAAGCAAAAAACGAAGGCAAACGCGTTGAAGATAGCGCCTTATTTGTTAAAGAGATTTCAGTAGGCGGTGGCCGTCAGCTTAAAAGATTGCGCCCAGCTCCGCAAGGAAGGGGATACCGCATACGCAAACGCTCAAACCATGTAACACTGATTGTGGATAGTAAAAACGATAATAATTAATTTGAAATGGGACAGAAAGCACATCCAATAGGTAACAGGTTAGGAATCATCAGAGGATGGGATTCTAATTGGTTCGGTGGCAATCACTATGCCGACAAATTAGTTGAAGACGAAAAGATCCGCAAATACCTTTCAGCTCGTATAGCTAAAGGCGGTGTATCAAAAGTGGTTATTGAGCGTACTTTAAAACGTATTACTGTAACTATCCACACTGCCCGTCCGGGTATTGTGATTGGTAAAGGTGGCGCAGAGGTTGATAAGATCAAAGAAGAGTTGAAAAAACTTACCAAAAAGGAAGTTCAGATCAACATATTCGAGATTAAACGCCCTGAGCTTGATGCACAATTAGTTGCAGAAGGTATCGCAAAACAATTAGAAGCACGTATCTCTTTCCGTCGTGCCATGAAAACTACAATTGCTTCAACCATGAGAATGGGCGCTGAAGGAATCAAGATCATGACATCAGGCAGGTTAGGCGGCGCCGAGATGGCACGTAGCGAACAATACAAAGAAGGAAGAATTCCTTTGCACACTTTCCGTGCCGATATTGACTATGCATTAGCAGAAGCATTAACTACCTATGGTAAAATAGGTGTTAAAGTATGGATCTGTAAAGGCGAAGTTTACGGCAAGCGCGATTTATCACCAAACATTGGTGGTACAAGCAGCAACAGCGGTAAAGGTGGCAGACCAGATGGTGCTCCGGCTTTCGGTGGTCGTGACAACGCTCGCGGTGGCGAACGTGGTGGCGAACGCAGAAACGACAGGAAACCAGGTGGCGACCGCAGAGGTGGCCCGGGTGCAGGTGGTCAAGGTGGTCCTCGTGGTGGCGGTAGCCGTCCGGGTGGTCAAGGTGGCAGCCGTCCAGGTGGTCAAGGTGGTGGTAACCGTCCAGGCGGCCCAGGAAAGAGATAATAATTATAAGTAGAAGAAAAATATCGTAACGATATAAAAGCTTAAGAAAATGCTACAGCCAAAAAGAACGAAGTTCAGAAAGATGCAAAAAGGCAGGATGAAAGGTTTAACCACTCGTGGTGCTGAACTTTCATTCGGATCTTTCGGTGTAAAATCACTCGAAGCGGCGTGGAT
Source organism: Mucilaginibacter sp. P5_A4 (assembly GCF_056400605.1). Lineage (NCBI taxonomy): Bacteria > Pseudomonadati > Bacteroidota > Sphingobacteriia > Sphingobacteriales > Sphingobacteriaceae > Mucilaginibacter > Mucilaginibacter sp. P5_A4. The sequence goes on from NZ_JBFUKX010000003.1 coordinate 190,387, forward strand.
TACCAGCCGCCAGATCGAGGCTGCACGTATCGCTGTAACACGTTTTATGAAACGTGAAGGCCAGGTATGGATCAGGATTTTTCCTGACAAGCCTGTAACCAAAAAACCAGCAGAGGTACGTATGGGTAAAGGTAAAGGTGCTCCGGAATATTGGGTAGCGGTAGTACGCCCCGGAAGGATCATTTTTGAAGCCGAAGGAGTGCCTTTGGAAGTTGCAAAAGAGGCTTTACGCCTTGCAGCTGCCAAGCTTCCTGTACAAACAAGATTTATTGTACGTAGGGATTACGTAGAAGCATAAATTGAGGAGTTGAAGGTTGTAAGGTTGAAAATGTTGTAAAGTTGGATTGACTTTCAACAGCCAACAAAAACATTACAACGTTGAAACATTCCAACATTACAACAAATAATAAAAGAAAATGAAACACTCAGAAATTTTGGAGCTATCAACAGAAGAATTGAATGCAAAACTCGCCGAGGAAAGGGCAACCCTAACCAAATTGAAGTTTGCTCATGCAGTTTCTGCTATTGAGAATCCATCCCGTATAACAAAGGTACGCAAGGGAATTGCTCAGTTAAATACTGAATTAACACAGCGCAAAGCGGCGTCGGCTTCTGAAAAGAATTAATTTTTTAAGCATTCAGAAAAATGGAAAGAAATTTAAGAAAAACACGTACCGGCCTGGTGGTTAGCAATAAGATGGAGAAATCTATTGTTGTGGCTGTTGAGCGTAAAGTAAAACACCCTATCTACGGTAAATTCGTGAAGAAAACCACAAAATTTATGGCTCATGATGAGACCAATACTTGTGGTATAGGCGATACCGTACTGATTATGGAAACCCGCCCGCTGAGCAAGAGCAAAAACTGGAGATTAGTTCAAATTTTAGAAAGGGCTAAATAAGATGGTACAACAGGAATCAAGATTAAACGTAGCCGATAACAGTGGCGCTAAAGAAGTTTTAGTGATCCGTGTGTTAGGTGGTACCGGTAAAAGGTATGCATCTATCGGCGATAAGATAGTAGTAACCGTGAAAAGCGCTTTACCATCAGGTAACGTTAAAAAAGGTACTGTATCAAAAGCCGTAGTAGTACGCACCAAAAAAGAGATCCGCAGAAAAGATGGTTCATACATCCGTTTCGACGATAATGCAGCTGTTTTGTTAAATAACCAGGACGAGCCAAGAGGTACCCGTATCTTTGGCCCGGTTGCAAGAGAACTGCGTGAGAAACAATTTATGAAAATTGTATCATTAGCACCGGAGGTATTGTAATCATGGAAAAGAAAAAACACGCACAACCAACTAAATTAAAGATCCGCAAAGGTGATTTAGTGAAAGTTATGGCCGGTGATTCAAAAGGAACACAAGGCAAAATTGTTGAAGTATTAGTTGACAAAGGCAGAGCTATTGTTGAAGGTGCCAATATGGTATCAAAACATACTAAACCTAATGCTGCTAATCCTAACGGCGGAATTGTTAAACAAGAAGCTGCTATACATATTTCAAACCTAATGCTGGTTGATCCTAAAACAGGTAATACAACCCGTGTTGGCCGTAAATTGAACGATGCCGGCAAATTAGTAAGGGTAGCAAAAAAATCAGGGGAGGAAATTAAGTAATGACTTACGTACCAAGATTAAAATCAAAATATAAGGAAGAAATTCGTACTGCACTGAAAGATAAATTTCAGTACAAAAGCGTAATGCAGGTTCCTAAACTGGAGAAAATTGCCATTAACCAGGGTGTTGGCGGTGCTACTACCGATAAGAAACTTATCGAGAACACCATCACTGAGTTAACAACCATCACTGGTCAGCAGGCAGTATCTTCAAAATCTAAAAAAGATATCTCGAACTTTAAATTGCGTAAAAATATGCCGGTAGGCGTACGTGTTACCTTGCGTGACAACACAATGTACGAGTTTTTAGATCGTTTAATCGCAGTTGCCCTGCCACGTATCCGTGATTTTAAAGGCATCAACGATAAAGGTTTTGACGGAAGAGGTAACTATACTTTAGGTATAACAGAGCAAATTATATTCCCTGAGATAAATATTGACAAAATCAATAAAATCCAAGGTATGGATATTACCTTTGTAACCTCCGCAACTAACGATGTTGAAGCATTGGAGTTGTTGAAACAATTTGGATTACCATTTAAAAATCAAAATAGCAATGGCTAAAGAAGGTGTAAAAGCACGTGAAGTAAAACGCGCTAAATTAGTTGCTAAATACGCAGAGAAAAGAGCAGCCCTTAAAGAAGCCGGCGATTATGCAGGCTTAGATAAATTACCAAAGGCTTCATCACCGGTAAAATTACACAACCGTTGTAAATTAACCGGCCGCCCTCGTGGTTATATGCGCCAGTTTGGCATTTCACGTGTAACATTCCGTGAAATGGCATTAGCAGGCAAAATACCGGGAGTAAAGAAAGCAAGCTGGTAAAAAAGAGCATAAAGCTCAAGGCATAAAGCATAAAGCTAAACATGCTTTAAGCTTTGTGCTTTTAGCATTGAGCTAAGAAAGAGAATTAACCGATGGCAGGTCGCCCCGGATGTTACGGGAAGGAAACCACCATCATAACACAATAAAATGAATACAGATCCAATCGCAGATTATCTTACACGAGTAAGGAATGCTATTAAAGCCAACCATAGGGTTGTTGAAATTCCTGCATCAAATCTTAAAAAGGAAATCACTAAGGTGCTTTTCGATAAAGGTTACATTGCCAATTACAAGTTTGAAGAAAATGGTCCTCAAGGCAGCATTAAAGTTGCTTTAAAATACCACCCGATAACTAAAATTTCTGCTATCCGTAGCATTACGCGCATCAGTAAACCAGGTTTGAGAAAATACGCAGGCATGGATAACTTGCCAAGAGTATTAAATGGTTTAGGTATCGCCATCCTGTCAACTTCAAAAGGCGTAATGTCTGATAAAGAGGCCCGTCAGCAAAATGTAGGTGGCGAAGTTTTATGCTACGTTTATTAATAGGAGAAATTAAGCAATGTCAAGAGTAGGAAAAGCACCGATAGCAATGCCACAAGGAGTAACCGTTACCGTATCAGCAGATAATGTTGTTACCGTAAAAGGCCCTAAAGGCGAATTGCAGCAAGCGGTTGATAGCGATATCACCATTGCACAGGAAGACGGTCAGTTACTGGTTCAACGCCCGTCTGATCAAAAACGTCACAAAGCATTACATGGTTTATACCGTGCGCTTTTAAATAACATGGTAGTAGGTGTAACAGAAGGTTACAAAATACAGCAGGAATTAGTGGGTGTGGGTTACCGTGCTACCAATACCGGTAATACTTTAGATTTAGTGTTGGGTTACTCTCACCACTATGTATTTGAATTACCAAAAGAAATTAAAGTTACAACCACTGCTGATAAGGGTAAAAACCCAACTATCATACTTGAATCAATTGACAAACAGTTAATTGGCCAGGTAGCTGCAAAAATACGCTCGTTACGTACACCAGAGCCTTACAAAGGTAAAGGTATCAAGTTTGTGGGCGAGATATTGAGAAGAAAAGCAGGTAAATCAGCATCTAAAAAATAATCGTCATGGGAGCTAAATTATCAAGAAGAGACAGGATTAAAAAGGGTATCAGAAAACGCCTTTCAGGATCAACAGAGCGTCCTCGCCTGTCAGTATTTAGGAGCAATAAAGGTATTTACGCGCAGATCATTGACGATTTAACCGGAAAAACTATCGTATCAGCATCGTCTTTATCAAAAGACTTTATCGCAGCAGAAGGCACAAAATCTGATCAATCAGTAGCCGTAGGCAAACTGGTAGCCCAGAAAGCTATTGCAGCAGGTATTAAAGATGTGGTTTTCGACAGGAACGGTTATTTGTACCATGGTCGTGTTAAGTCACTGGCCGAAGGTGCACGTGAAGGTGGTTTAAACTTTTAATCGAAAAGAGAAATGTCAACAATCAACATAAAAAGAGTAAAAACAAGCGAGATCGAATTAAAAGACCGCTTGGTAAGCATACAGCGTGTTGCCAAAGTAACCAAAGGTGGCCGTACTTTCAGCTTCAGTGCCATTGTGGTAGTGGGTGATGAGAACGGTGTTGTAGGTTACGGTTTAGGTAAAGCAAAAGAGGTTACCGAAGCAATTGCAAAAGGTATTGATGATGCTAAAAAGAACCTGGTAAAAGTGCCTATTATTAACGGTACAGTACCTCATGAGCAAATAGGTAAATTTAGTGGTGGTTTTGTTTTTATTAAACCAGCTGCTAACGGTACCGGTGTTATTGCGGGTGGTGCAATGCGTGCAGTGTTAGAGTCTGCAGGTATTCACAACGTATTAGCTAAATCAAAAGGTTCATCAAATCCGCACAACGTGGTTAAAGCAACCGTATCTGCGCTATCACAATTACGTGATGCACATACTGTGGCACAGCAACGTGGCGTTAGTTTAGGTAAAGTATTTAACGGATAATCAGTCATGGCCAAAATCAAAATAACACAGATTAAAAGCGTGATCGACAGAAGTGAGCGCCAAAAAAAGACTATCGAAGCATTAGGCTTGCGTAAAATTAACCACAGCGTGGAAGTTGAAGCAACTGCAGCTATAATTGGTATGGTTAGAAAAGTTAATCACCTGGTAGCGGTAGAAAATATTTAATATCATGAATTTAAGTAATTTAAAACCTGCAGAAGGTTCTACTAAAAATAGAAAAAGAATTGGCCGTGGTACAGGTTCTGGCCGTGGCGGTACGTCAACCCGTGGCCACAAAGGCGCCGGTTCACGTTCAGGTACAAGCACTAAGGTAGGTTTTGAAGGCGGTCAGATGCCTTTGCAACGCCGTGTGCCTAAGGTTGGTTTCAAAAACCCTAACCGTGTTGAGTATACAGGTGTTAACCTTGATGTACTGCAAGAATTAGTTGAGAAATATACACTTGCAAAAGTTGATTTCGCTACTTTGAAAGAACACGGATTGGTATCTCGTAATGACCTGGTTAAAATCCTCGGTCGTGGCGAGTTGAAAGCCAAATTAGAAGTTGAAGCACATGCATTTACTGCTACGGCTCAAAAAGCTATTGAAGCAGCTGGTGGTACCATAGTTAAGCTATAATTTTAGGATGAAGAAATTTTTCACCACATTATCCAATATCTGGAAAATCGAAGATTTAAGAGTGCGTATTATAAACACACTCTTATTTCTTGTAATATATCGTGTAGGTTCCTTTGTGGTACTACCGGGGGTTAATCCTGCGTCAGTAGCTAACCAGAAAGCAGAAGGATTAGTAGGATTGCTGAATATGTTTTCAGGAGGTTCGTTTTCACATGCCTCTATTTTTGCATTGGGCGTAATGCCTTATATTTCAGCTTCGATTGTGGTGCAATTATTGGGTATCGCGGTGCCTTACTTTACCAAATTGCAGAAAGAGGGCGAAAGCGGTCGTAACAAACTAAACCAATGGACACGTTACCTAACAATAGGTATCACGTTTTTACAGGCTATAGGTTACCTTAAATCACAGATTTCTGCTGATGCTATGCTGATAAGCAACCCAATGTTTACCCTACTTAACACGTTTGTTTTAACCGCGGGCACCTTATTTGTAATGTGGCTGGGCGAAAAAATTACGGATAAAGGTATTGGTAACGGAATATCAATGATTATCATGGTTGGTATTATTGCCCAGTTACCAGGCGCGTTTTTAACAGAGTTTACCTCACGTACCACCGGTACAGGCGGTTTAATAACTTTCATTGTTGAAATTGTTGCCCTTATTGGTGTGGTAATGTTCACTATCATGATCGTTCAGGGTACCCGAAAAATTGCGGTTCAGTATGCTAAGCGTATAGTAGGTAATAAACAATATGGTGGTGTACGCCAGTATATACCTTTAAAGGTTAATGCTGCCGGTGTAATGCCAATCATATTTGCGCAGGCATTAATGTTTATACCGCAAACTGTACAACAGTTTATGCCAAGCATATCATCAAACGGTATTTTAATTGCGTTATCAAACTATAATTCATGGCAGCACAATTTGCTGTTTGGCGTGTTGATCATTCTGTTCACCTACTTCTATACAGCTATTACGGTTAATCCTAACCAGATGGCTGATGATATGAAGAAGAATGGCGGATTTATTCCCGGCGTTAAACCAGGTAAAACAACTGCAGATTATATAGATGGCGTAATTTCAAAAATTACCTTACCCGGATCTATTTTCCTTGCTATTATAGCAATCATCCCGGCAATTGCCAGTTTGGTTGGTGTGTCTCCAATTTTCGCGAGATTCTTTGGTGGTACATCATTAATCATCCTGGTAGGTGTTGTGCTTGATACATTGCAACAAATAGAAAGCCACCTGTTGATGCGCCATTATGATGGTTTAATGAAAACCGGACGAATTAAAGGACGTACAGCAATGCCTGCTGCTGCCGGAACAACTCCGACAGCGATCTAATATACAAGATGTCAAAAATCAATTATAAGTCTGTCGAGGAGATAGAACTCATAAGGGAAAGTTCGTTACTCGTATCTAAAACCCTTGGCGAAATAGCGAAAGTTATTGGCCCCGGGATAAGAACGATCGAATTGGACAAACTGGCTGAAACTTTTATACGCGATAACGGCGGCGTGCCTGCTTTTTTAAACTATCATGGTTTTCCTTATTCACTATGCATCTCCTTGAACGATCAGGTAGTGCATGGTTTTCCAGGCAAGCATGTTTTAACCGATGGCGATCTTGTTTCTGTTGACTGCGGCGTTATCTTAAACAAATACTTTGGCGACTCGGCTTATACTTTTGCCATTGGCGAGGTATCAGAGCACACTAAGAAGCTTATGCGTGTTACGCAGGAGTGTTTAGACCTTGGTGTGGCAAAGGCCGTTGTAGGTATGCGGATAGGCGATATAGGCCATGCCGTACAGGAACATGCCGAAAAGAATGGCTTTGGGGTAGTTAAAGAGCTTGTAGGGCATGGGGTGGGGCTTCAGTTACATGAAAAACCCGAAGTGCCAAACTATGGTAAACGAGGCGCTGGTACTAAGCTTGAAGAAGGTATGGTAATAGCTATTGAACCGATGATAAACGCGGGCCGTGCCGGTGTTAAGTTTTGGGATGATGGCTGGACAGTATCAACAGTAGATAAAAAGGTATCGGCACATTATGAGCATACAGTTGCCATAGGTAAAGGTAAACCAGACATTTTATCAACGTTTGAATATGTTGATAATGTTTTAAAAGAAAAAAATAATAATTAAATAATTTTTATTAATTTTGCATCCCGGTTTTAGGGCGGATAATTAAGTAATAATCAACAAAATATGGCTAAACAATCTTCGATTGAGCAAGACGGTACAATTAGAGAGGCATTGTCAAATGCAATGTTCAGGGTTGAGCTGGAAAATGGTCATGAGATTATTGCACATATTTCCGGCAAGATGCGTATGCACTACATAAAAATTTTACCTGGCGACAGAGTAAAATTAGAAATGAGTCCGTACGATTTAAGTAAGGGTAGAATAACCTATAGATATAAATAATAAAGAGATGAAAGTTAGAGCATCCATTAAGAAACGCAGCGCTGATTGCAAGATCATTCGCCGTAACGGGAAACTTTATGTTATTAACAAGAAGAATCCTAAGTACAAACAACGCCAGGGCTAAGAACAATTAAAGAATTTGTGGGTTATTGAGTTTTCAATAATTCGATAATTCGCTCAATCAATAAATAAAAAATATGGCAAGGATATCAGGTATTGATTTACCAAAAAATAAAAGAGGAGAAATCGGACTTACTTACATTTTCGGTATAGGCCGCTCAACAGCTCAAAAGATTTTGACTGAGGCTGGTATTGATTTTAATACCAAAGTGCAAGACTGGAGCGATGATCAGTTAGCCGCAATCCGTGGGATCATTAACGATCAGATCAAAGTGGAAGGTTCACTTCGTTCAGAAGTTCAGTTAAACATTAAACGTTTAATGGATATAGGTTGCTACCGTGGTACACGCCACCGTAAAGGTTTACCGTTACGTGGTCAGCGTACCAAGAACAACTCACGTACCCGTAAAGGAAAACGTAAAACAGTTGCTAACAAAAAGAAAGCTACTAAGTAGTAAATAGTGATTGGTGAGCGGTGAGTAGATATATACTTTAAGCTTATCAGGAATATAAGTTATAAAGAATGGTTACGGGTCCTGGTTATTGTATTAACCAAGTAATTCGTAAACTCAATAATCAGAAAAATGGCTAAAAGTAAAAAAGTTACCAAAAAGCGCATTGTAATTGTAGAGCCTGTTGGCGAAGCACACATCAATGCAACTTTTAACAACATTATTATCACCCTTACCAACAAAACCGGCCAGGCTATTTCATGGTCGTCAGCTGGTAAAATGGGATTTAAAGGTTCAAAAAAGAATACTCCGTACGCTGCTGGACAAGCTGCCGGCGATTGCGGTAAAGTTGCGTACGACTTAGGTTTACGTAAGGTAGAAGTATTTGTAAAGGGCCCTGGTGCAGGTCGTGAATCGGCTATCCGTACTTTGCAAACAGCAGGTATTGAAGTTACCACGATAAAAGACATCACACCGCTTCCACACAATGGTTGCCGTCCGTCTAAAAGAAGAAGAGTTTAATTAACAAATTTTTTAAAGCTAAGATTCTGCAGCTAAAGGTTGCATGATACTTTAAGAACACACAAAAATGGCAAGATATACAGGACCAAAGTCCAAAATTGCACGTCGTTTCCGTGAGCCGATCTTCGGTCCGGATAAAGCGTTAGAACGTAAAAACTATCCACCCGGAATGCATGGAGCTTCCAAGCGTCGTGGAAAGCAGTCAGAATATTCAACTCAGTTGATGGAGAAACAAAAAGTTAAATACACTTACGGTGTATTAGAACGTCAGTTCGAAAACTTGTTTCACCGCGCTTCGGCTAAAGAAGGTATCACAGGCGAAAACCTGCTGAAATTTTTAGAGGCCCGTTTAGATAACGCTGTTTATCGTTTAGGTATATCGCCTACACGTTCAGGAGCCCGTCAATTGGTTAATCACAAACACATTAATGTTAACGGTGCTGTTGTAAACATTGCATCGTATGCGTTAAAGGCTGGTGATGTGATCTCTGTACGTGAAAAATCTAAATCACTTGAAGCTATTACTACATCAGTAGCCGGAAGAAGAATCAACAAATACAGCTGGTTAGAGTGGGATGCAAATTCCTTAACGGGTAAATTCCTTAACTACCCTAACCGCGATGAGATCCCTGAAAACATTAAAGAGAACTTAATCGTTGAGTTGTACTCTAAATAAGATATGAGATTTTAGATGTGAGATTTGAGAGTTTTTTTCAAGTCTCATTTCTGGTTTCATACATATACAAAAAAATAAGCAAAAGGGTTTAGATATGGGATTTCAGAAAACGTGGGTAAATGTCTCACATCTAAAAATCTCACGTCTAAAATCTATAATCAAGTAAACAATAAATAAAGGATATAAATGGCAATTTTAGCATTTCAAAAACCAGACAAGGTTATCATGCAGAAATCGAATGATTTTGATGGAACGTTTGAATTTCGTCCGTTAGAACCAGGCTTCGGTGTAACCATTGGTAATGCTCTACGTCGTATCTTACTTTCATCACTGGAAGGTTATGCAATAACTTCTGTTCGTTTTTCGGGAGTTACGCATGAGTTTTCAACCATCAAAGGTGTTGTTGAAGACGTAACCGAGATCATTTTGAACCTTAAGCAAGTTCGTTTCAAAAAAACAGGTGAATCTGGCGATAGCGAGAAAATATTTGTTATCATAAACGGCCAGGACGCATTTAAAGCTGGTGATATCACTAAGTTCTCAAACAACTTTACTGTGTTAAATCCTGATCTTGTACTTTGCAACATGGATTCATCAGTAACGCTTGAAATTGAGCTTACTGTAGGTAAAGGCCGTGGTTATGTTCCGAGCGAGGAAAACAAAAACCCGGATGCAAACGTTGGCGTTATTGCTATCGATTCTATTTTTACGCCAATCAAAAACGTAAAATATACCATCGAGAACTATCGCGTTGAGCAAAAAACCGACTACGAAAAATTAGTTTTGGATATTGCTACCGATGGATCTATCCACCCGGAAGATGCATTAAAAGAAGCTGCCAAGATACTTATTCAGCACTTTATGTTATTCAGCGATGAAAACATGATGCTTGAAGCACAGGCTAAAGAAGAAACCAAAGAAGTTGATGAAGAGATTCTGCACATGCGCAAGATTCTTAAAACAGAACTGGTTGATCTTGATCTTTCTGTACGTGCATTAAATTGCCTTAAAGCTGCTGATATCCGCAGCCTGGCCGATTTGGTATCATACGATGTTGCTGATATGTTAAAGTTCAGGAACTTTGGTAAAAAATCATTAACTGAAATTCAGGACCTGGTTAAATCAAAAGGTTTATCTTTTGGCATGAACCTGTCTAAATTTAAGTTAGACGAAGAATAAGATATGAGATGTTAGATTTGAGACATGAGATTTTTCTCGCCTCCGATCTAACATTTTTTATTTAATAATAAATAACCCGGGATCAGGGTAAAAGGGGAGGAGCTTAAGTCTCAAATCCAATATCTCACATCCCAAATCTAATATAAAATAGCGAAGGCATAATTCCGAAGGCTTGAGTTGATCGCCGGACGGTATGCACGTGAAATAATTTAAAACAATGAGACACGGAAACAAAAACAATCACTTAGGCCGTACTACCAGCCATCGCAAGGCGATGCTGTCAAACATGGCAACTTCGCTTATCTTACACAAGCGCATCACTACAACATTAGCTAAAGCAAAAGTTTTGCGCGGTTATGTTGAACCACTTTTAACAAAATCAAAAAACGATACTACTCACTCTCGTCGTACGGTGTTTAGCTATTTGCAAGACAAAGATGCTACTACTATCCTTTTCCGCGAGATTGCTGAGAAAATAGCTAACCGCCCAGGTGGTTATACCCGTATCATCAAATTAGAAAACCGTTTAGGCGATAACGCTGAAATGGCGATCATCGAATTGGTAGATTATAACACTGTTTACGGTGCTGATACAGCAGCCGCAGCTAAAAAATCAACCCGTCGTCGTGGTGGTTCTGCAAAAGCTAAAACAGCTGCACCGGTTGCTGCTGAAGAAGCGGTAGTTGTTGAAGATGAAGTTAAAGAAGCACCAGTTGCCGAAACTGAAGCTCCTGCAACTCCTGAAGCAGAAGAGAACGCTGAAAAAGGAATTTAATCTCCTTTTTTTGACATAAGAAAACGCCCTGTTCATTTGAGCAGGGCGTTTTTTTGTGATACGATTTTCTGGATTACATAGGATTGACGGGATTAGCTGTTAAGTAGCTATCTATTTAACCTGTATGTTAGCAATGTCTCCACATCTTCTACTTGTTCAAATCCGCATTTGTCCATCAACCTGCGCGATGGCAGATTATCTGCATAGGTATGCACAACGATAGCTTTTACAAATTGGTGCGTGAATGCCCAGGTAATCATCGTTTGTAAAGCTTCTGTCGCGAAGCCTTTGTTGTGATGGTTGCCATCAATCATATAGCCTATCTCTGCTTCGCCATTATCATTGGGGTAGCCTGCAAAGCCCATGCCGCCCACCGATGTGTTTGTGCTTTTAAGCACCAGCTCCCAATCGGTATACCATAGGTATTTTTCGGGGTATGCAACAGTGTTGGGTAGCCAGAAGTTGTCAAGTGCATCTATGATTTCGGCATAATAAAGGGGTTCTACAAGCATGAAAGACGGTGTTAGCCCGATAGAAATTTCCATGAGCGCGCGGTCTTGCCTCAGCAACAAAAGCTGCTGGTGTGTTAACGGCATCAATTTTAACCGTTCTGATTCGATAAAAAACATTTGATTTGTTTGGAATTAAATAACAATAGTGAACCTGCTCTCTTTTTTAAAGTGAAGGGCAAGCTTTGTGTACAAAGCTTTTGTTATGCAATTCCAGGCGTAGTGATATGCCTGTTTGATGTGTTGAGTAACAGAGGCGTTATTTTTGTTGAGGTAAAGATGAGGGAATAATTTGAAAATACCTAATGATGGAAATGTTTTGTGGCAGTATCCAATTTGAGGCTAATTGCTTTCTATCTATTCAAATTTACTTTTCATTAGATAAAATTCCGATTAGAGTTTTAGCCTCTATAAATAACCTTTTTACCTTTCGTATTTCTCCTTTTACCTCAAACAAACCTTAATTTCTGCCAACCTGTCACCACCTGCAATGACTTTTCTGACGTATAAATTGTCATCCTGACCATATGCCCTGCCAAATGCATATTGGCACAAACGTTGATAAATAGCAGTTGTAGTAAATTAATAAAATCAAGAAAAATCAATCATATGTCTAAAATAATTGGAATCGACTTAGGAACAACAAACTCCTGCGTAGCTGTAATGGAAGGTAACGAACCTGTAGTTATAGCAAACAGCGAGGGCAAACGTACTACGCCGTCCGTAGTAGCTTTTATAGATAACGGCGAGCGTAAAGTTGGCGATCCTGCAAAACGTCAGGCAATCACTAACCCTACAAAAACCATTTCGTCTATCAAACGCTTTATGGGTAACCAGTTTAACGAGGTTACAAGTGAAGCTGCACGTGTACCTTATAAAGTAGTAAAAGGCGATAACAACACACCGCGTGTTGAAATTGGCGACCGTAAATACACTCCGCAAGAGATCTCTGCAATGATTCTTCAGAAAATGAAGAAAACTGCCGAAGACTTTTTAGGACATGAAGTTACCGAAGCTGTTATCACTGTACCAGCTTACTTTAACGATGCGCAGCGCCAGGCTACTAAAGAAGCCGGTGAAATTGCTGGTTTAAAAGTACGTCGTATTATTAACGAACCTACTGCCGCTGCCTTAGCTTATGGCTTTGATAAAGCGCACAAGGATATGAAAATTGCCGTATTTGATTGCGGTGGTGGTACACATGACGTATCAATCCTTGAATTAGGTGATGGCGTTTTTGAAGTAAAATCAACTGATGGTGATACACACTTAGGTGGTGATGACTTTGACCAGGTAATTATTGACTGGCTGGCTGACGAATTTAAAAGCGACGAAGGTATTGATCTGCGTAAAGATCCAATGGCTTTGCAACGTTTAAAAGAGTCTGCCGAAAAAGCTAAAATTGAGTTGTCAAGTTCTGCACAAACAGAAATTAACTTGCCATACATCACTGCTGCCGATGGTATGCCAAAGCACCTTGTTAAAACTTTAACCCGTGCTAAATTTGAGCAACTGGCTGATGCCCTGATTAAACGTACTATTGAGCCTTGCAGAACCGCGCTGAAAAACGCGGGTTACAGCACCTCTGATATCGATGAAGTTATCCTGGTAGGTGGTTCTACCCGTATACCTGCTATACAGGAAGCTGTTCAAAAATTCTTTGGTAAAACGCCTTCAAAAGGTGTTAACCCTGATGAAGTTGTTGCAATTGGTGCCGCTATTCAAGGTGGTGTGTTAACAGGCGAAGTTAAGGATGTGTTGTTGTTGGATGTTACCCCGCTTTCATTAGGTATTGAAACTATGGGTGGTGTAATGACAAAACTAATTGAGTCAAACACAACTATCCCAACAAAAAAATCTGAAACATTCTCAACTGCCAGCGATAGCCAGCCATCTGTTGAGATCCACATATTACAGGGTGAGCGCCCAATGGCTGCGGGTAACCGTACTATAGGCCGTTTCCATTTGGATGGTATTCCACCAGCACCTCGCGGTGTGCCACAAATTGAAGTAACCTTTGATATTGATGCCAACGGTATATTGCATGTATCTGCAAAAGATAAAGCAACCGGTAAAGAGCAAAAGATCCGTATCGAAGCTTCTTCAGGCTTAACTGATGCCGAGATCAAGAAGATGAAAGACGAAGCAGAAGCTAACGCTGATGCCGACAAAAAAGCACGCGAAGAAGTTGAAAAACTGAATGGCGCTGATGCCCTGATCTTCTCTACAGAAAAACAATTGAAGGAGTATGGCGATAAAATATCTGCCGACAAGAAAGCTCCGATTGAAGCTGGTTTGACTAAGCTGAAAGAGGCTTATGCTGCTAAAGACTTTGATGCGATTGATGCTGCTCAAACTGAATTGAACGCTGCATGGGCTACTGCATCCGAGGAGATGTATAAAGCTGCAGGCGACGCTCAGCAAGGTGGTCAGCCGGAAGGTAACCCAGGTGCAAGTGCCCAGGATCATGGCGACACTGTAACTGATGTTGACTTTGAAGAAGTAAAAGACGAAAAAAACTAAGTTTTCGTTAATTAAATACATTGTAAAGCCCGGTTGGATTATTTCAGCCGGGCTTTTTTGTGCGCTGAATATTTGGCATATTATAGGAGGCACCTACGGAGCCAAAATCCAATTTTTATTTACTATAAACACGTGGCTACGCTGTAGCCCGAAAGCAATTGTATATTTTGTCTTTTTCTGAGTCCAGGGAAGTCAAACCGCTCATGCAGTTTTCAGGCTACAGCGTAGCCACGTGTTTATAGGTTTAATAAAGAATATAATTTGGCTCCGTAGGTACCCCCTATTATAAACGATGATTTGAAAACTATTCTATAAAATCAAACAAATACTTTTCCTCAAACGGAATATCAAACTTCTCTAATAACTTTAAATATTCCTGCTTAAACGTTCTTTTTTGATGATGGCTTTCCTGGTCGAGTACATACTTTATAACTGAGTTAATATGTGAATGTGAATAGGAAAATACGCCATAGCCTTCCTGCCAGCTGAATTTTCCTTTAACCCAATTTTTGTTGTTAATAAACTCATTGCTTTCTACTTTGATCTCCTTCACAAAATCAGAGATCAGGATGTTGGGTTTAAATCCTACAAAAATATGAATATGATCGGGCATGCAATTGATAGCAAGTATTTTCGCTTTTCTGCTTTGAACAAGAGAAGTAATATACTTATGCAATTCTTCTTTATTGTTTTTTGATACCAGGCTTTGTCTATCCTTTACGGCAAAAACAAACTGGAGATAAATTTGCGAGTAAGAGTTTGCCATCTACAACCTGATAAAACATTAACAACCAATTTATGCAAGATGGATTGTATTTCAAAGCTTCTTTTCCTTCAAATGCTTCTTTGTTTCAAAATAGGCGGATGTCCCTATCGATGAAATGATTTATTCTGATGTCTTTCAGAAATAATCTTATTTTTACTTCCAAACAAAAGGCAAACAAATATCAATGTCAACAAAACCAATAGTATCGGGCCTGATGGCCTACGGCATGTCGGGCAGAATTTTTCATGCACCGTTTTTAAGTACTAATCCCGGCTTTACTTTTAAGGCGGTTGTAGAACGCCATGAAAAAAAGGCGGCTAAAGTATATCCTGATGTAATTAGCTATAATACTGTGGATGAACTGCTAAATGATGCCGAAATTGAATTGATTGTTGTTAATACGCCAAATGATACCCACTTTGACTATGCCATGAGGGCACTTAATGCCGGTAAACATGTGCTGATAGAAAAACCGGCAGCAGTTACTTCGGCAGAGGTGAAGGCGCTGTTTGACCTTGGCAGGAAGCTCGGCCTAAAAGTGATGATCTACCACAACCGCAGGTATGATAGTGGGTTTATATCTGTAAAGAAAGTAATTGAAAGCGGCAGGCTTGGCGAATTGATAGAAGTGCATTTCAGGCTCGACAGGTACCGTATGCCTATAGGGGTAAAGCAGTTCAAAGAAACTAAAGAAACGCCGGGTAATGGCTTAACTTACGACCTTGGCGCTCACCTGGTTGATAATGCAATCAGCATATTTGGCAAGCCGTTAAGCTATATCAAAACTACAGCTACACACAGGCCGGGATCGCAGGTAGACGATTATTTTAATATTCACCTGAGCTATCCAAACCAGCTAAACGTATACTTAACGTCGGGTTTGCTCATTGCGGAACACCTGCCTGGTTTTGTAATACATGGCACCCTGGGTAGCTTTGTAAAACTGCGTACCGATGTGCAGGAAGCCCAACTGGATACAGGCATGATGCCAACCGACGACGGTTTTGGCATAGAACCTGCAGGTAGCGAAGGTAAATTGGTGTTAATGGGGGCCGATAACGAGAAAACGGTGGAGTGGGTACCGTCAGATAAAGGTAATTATAACGGTTTATTTGATGCTGTGTATCATACAGTGAGAGAAAACGCGTTATTTCCCATAACTGAGGAGCATATTGCCTGGCAGATAGAATTGCTGGAAAGCTAAAAATATTGTAACTACGCTTTAATGAAATATTACATTAATACAATGAAAAGAATATACTTGCTGCTATGCCTTATAGTTGCAGCCGGCTGCAGCCAGGCGCAAACCATGCCTGCAAATAGCAAAATTGCCCCATACCATATATTAACTACCGACAGTGTTTATGTTACACCTGCCGACTTGAAAAAGAACAAACCAGTAATGGTGATTTATTTTGCGCCGGATTGTAGTCATTGCCAACGCCTGATGTACGATTTGAAACCGCAGCTGGATAAGCTTAAAGGCGTGCAGATAGTAATGATCACTTTTGTAAATCAGCTAAAGGCGATACAAGTATTTCAGCGTGATTTTGATTTAGCCAAATACCATAATATCATCATTGGTACCGAAGGATACACTTACGTAGTGCAGCGTTATTACCATGTGCAAAATACGCCATATATTGCCATATACGACAAAAACGGGAAGCTTTTCCAAGCCTATGATAAAGTGCCAAAGATTCCCGTACTAATGGACGCGATTAAGAAAGTGTAATTAATTTGAAAATTTGAAGATGTGTTAATTTGAAAATTGTTTTAGTATTTCAATTTTCGAATTCACTTTCAAATCTTCAAATTGCAGTAGTACTTCAATTTTCGAATTCATTTTCAAATCTTCAAATTACCACATTTTTCAAATTAATTATTGCTGCTGCTGTTGTTGCTGTTGAATTATTTCCATGTATCGCTGGTAGCTGTTTTTGGGTGTATCGGTTGCAGGGTGCAATGGTGCACCAGAATGGGGTTTATCTTCAATAGTAAAATCGTTCTCATCATCAACAGTAACCGCTACTTCCAGTTTATGACCCGATGAACCTTTGTATACACCTTTAACAGGCGAACAATCTGAAAAATTTCTGCCTACTGCAAGGCGAACGTGGGTTTCATTAGCAATACAGTTATTGGTAGGATCGATACCCAGCCAGCCGTAATCCGGGATATAGGCTTCGGCCCAGGCGTGGGTGGCGCCTTCGCCGCGCATAGCGCTGCTATGGGTGCATATATATCCACTCACGTAACGCGCCGGGATCTTTAATAAGCGCAGCATCACCATTAAAATATGCGCAAAATCCTGGCAAACGCCAGCTTTTAAGTTCCATACTTCATCAAGTGTAGTTTCAACTGTGGTAACACCTTTTATGTAATTGAAGTTCTGGTAAACATAACTGCAAAAGCGCAGGGCTATCTGGTAGGGTGTATCATCTTTTTGTCTTTCCTTGTTAACAACCACCTGCAGTTCGGGTAAACCCTCAAAATATTCCTGCTTTAAAAAATCAATGTAAGGCACCATGTACTGGATATGTTTCAGGTACTCCCATTGTTGCTCGGGGAAGATATCATTAACGGGTGACGGTCTTTGCTTAGTGGTAACACTTAGTTTTGAGTTGATAAGCATTACCGCGTGCGGTTCGCTATAGGTAAAACTGCCAACCTCATTGCCGTAATAATCAATATGCGTATCCACAACAGGGTTGCCTGTTATGTTTATTTCCTGGGTTATTACATCCTGGTACTCATCTTTGATAGGGTACAATATGATCTGGTTGGCGCTATCCCGTACCATCCCCTCATAGGTATATTTGGTTATATGTTGTATTTTAAATTCAGGCATATCTTTAATTAGTTAATTTGTTCAATTAGTTAATTTGAGAATTTCAAGATTTGAAAAATGAATCTGATTATCCATTTATTAATCTTCAAATTGTTTATTTAATCATTTTCAAATTTTCAAATCAGCGAATTTTCAAATTATCAGGAGTTTGCGAAGTAATATTCATTAAGTGAATTACCTATACCATGAAGCTCATTCCTGATCTGGGTTAAAAACAAATGCAACCCTTCGGCTCGGATGCTTTTTACCGAACTGTATTTGATCCGGCTTTGTAAACGCCCGATCTGAAATGACATTTCGCGGAAAGTATCAACATTGCTATCATTCTTCAACCTGTCAAAATAACGTTGAATATTATTTACCGAATAGATAACCGAACGCGGAAAATCGTTATTCAGAACAACCTGCTCCAATATGTTTTCGGCTTCAAAACCTTCCCGGTAGGTTTTCAGGTACAACTCATATCCGCCTAAAGAAAGCAGCAGATGTTTCCAATAGGTGGTATCGGTTAACAGGTCGGGGTTATCACTTACCGAGCTGAATTTGGTATCCAAAATATCCACCGATTGTATGGCACGCTCCAAATACTTACCAATATTCATAAAACTGCGGCCTTCGCCGCGCTCCATCGTAATCTCTACTGTGCCGTAATAAAGCATTACCTGTTTTATCAGTATATCAAGTACACCAATAGGGTCCTCACGCTGTAAGGAGCGCTCCAGGCGCGAATCTTTCACCGTATGGTAATACTCGTTAAGGCATTGCCAAAGATCCTTAGTGATGTGTTCCTGTACGCCACGGGCATTCTCCCGGGCCAGTGTAATGATGCTGAGTATAGAATTAGGATTATTTTTGCCCGTAACCATATACTTCAACACCGCCCGGCTGTCATTATCCAGCTGATCGGCTCCATCTTCATTCAAACCGGCAAATATCCTTACTACCGGCTCCCAGGTAAATTCCTGTACCGTATCCTGCGATGAGGCATAATTAATTTTGAGCATCCGCAACATACCATCGCTGCGCTCAATGTAACGGCTTAACCAATAAAAACTTGCTGCAACCCTGCTTAACATATTAGCCCCCTAACCCCCTAAAGGGGGGATTTTTCGATTTGTTTAATTTATAAAGTCTATTTTTCAAGTTTGCCTTTAGTCGCTTGCACACTTCCTCCCCCTTTAGGGGGCCGGGGGGCACTAAGCCAGCACCCATGTATCCTTACTGCCACCGCCCTGCGAGCTGTTCACTACCAGTGAGCCTTCCTTTAATGCCACACGGGTTAATCCGCCTGGTACAATTTCAATACCATCCGGACCGTATAGTGCATATGGCCTCAGATCAATACGGCGTGGCGTTAGTGAGCCCTGCATATAGCAGGGTGCCGACGAAAGGCTTATGGTTGGCTGCGCAATAAAGTTACGGGGATCTTTCAGGATCTCTTTTTTATAATCGTCAATCTCCTGCTCAGTGGCCGCATGGCCCATCAGCATGCCGTAGCCGCCGCTGCCATTGGTTTTTTTAACCACCATTTTATTAAGGTTCTTAAACACAAGCTCACGCTCATCGGGATTCCCTAATTGATGGGTAGGTACGTTTTTTAGTATCGGCTCTTCGTTCAGATAGTAACGAATCATATCGGGCACATAAACATAAACCGCCTTGTCGTCGGCTACGCCGGTTCCTATAGCGTTTACAATGGCAACGTTTCCTTTACGGTAAGCACCCATAATGCCGGCCACTCCCAGCATACTGGCCGGATTAAACACCAGCGGATCTAAATATTCATCATCAACCCTGCGGTATATTACATCAACCTGTTGTAAGCCCGTGGTTGTTTTCATATAAACCTTATGGTTGTTAACTACCAGGTCGCGCCCTTCAACCAGCTCAACACCCATTAAACGGGCCAGCGTGGTATGCTCAAAATAAGCAGAGTTATAAATCCCCGGACTTAACAGTACAATAGTTGGGTTCGAGATTTGTCTTGGTGAAATGGCCAGCAGGTTTTTATACAATATAGTAGGATACTCTGTAACGCTGCGTACCCCGCATTGCGGCAGCAGATCGGGAAATAGGCGCTTCGTAATCTCCCTGTTCTCCAGCATATAACTTACGCCCGATGGGGTACGCAGGTTATCTTCCAGTACATAAAAAGTACCGTCCTCATCGCGGATCAGGTCGATACCCGAAATATGCACATAGATATCATACGGCACCTTTAGCTGGTACATCTCCCGTAAAAAATGCGGACAGGAGTAAATAATATCTATCGGTACAATACCATCCTTCACAATAAACTGGTTATTGTAAATATCCTTCAGGAAGTGGTTAAGCGCGGTAAGGCGCTGTTTAATACCACGCTCTACAAAAGCCCATTCACTGGCGGTAATAATGCGGGGAATGATATCAAACGGAAAAATTTTTTCGATGCCCTCGCCACTGTTGTACACGGTGAACGTAATACCCTGGCTCATGAACAGGCGCTTGGCCAGCTCTTCTTTTTTGTTCAGGTCGTCGGCCGATTCATTTGAAATATATTCAATTACCTTGCGATAATGCTCACGAACATTGCTATCCGAGCCGTACATTTCGTCCCAAACACCCCCAATAGGGTTATATTTATTAAAATAAGCTGATTCCTGCATAGAAAATTGTGAAAGTTTGAAAGTTACTAATCAGTTATTTTTTAAAAATGTAATTTATGAAGTGTTTTTGATAAAAAAGCAAATTATTTTTAATTTTTTGCGATTATTTTAATTGATTTTTCATTTTTGGCTAAGTTTGAGTAATGATATGGTAATTTATACGGGTAAAACTCGTTTTAAAAGTCTAATTATCTTCGCTTAAAATCATTCATCAATCATATACCTGTTGCAATTATTCATGTTAGTTACGTCAAATAATTAAAAAATGTGGCTTATTATGTAAGGCGGTGTTGCTGTTGCC